>NZ_JBEORT010000090.1:0-27894 GCF_040302425.1 Streptomyces sp. NPDC126497 | reverse complement strand
CCGCAACCGCGCGGTCGCGCGCCGGCGCCGGCTGACCCTGGCGGTGACGGCGGCGGTACTGGTGGCGGCGGGCGTCGGCACCTGGCTGGCCGTGACGGAGGACGACACGCCCCCACCCCGGGACACGCAGGACTCGGCCCCGGCCCGTCCCTGACTCCCTCCGGGACGGGCCGGGGCGGGGCGGCGGGGGGCGGAGCGAACGGGCGCCCCACCACCGGGCGCCGCCCGTCGTGCCCGCGCCGCCGCCGGCCGTACTGCGTGGGCCGGCGCGCGGAGCCGTTACGCTGGAGGGCGTGGCAGTCGTCGATGTATCCGAAGAGCTCAAGTCCCTCTCCTCGACCATGGAGTCGATCGAGGCCGTTCTGGACCTCGACAAGCTGAGGGCAGACATCGCCGTGCTCGAGGAGCAGGCGGCCGCGCCGTCCCTGTGGGACAACCCGGACGAGGCGCAGAAGATCACCAGCAAGCTCTCCCACCTCCAGGCCGAGGTGCGGAAGGCCGAGGCACTGCGGGGCCGGATCGACGACCTCGCCGTGCTCTTCGAGATGGCCGAGGAGGAGGACGACCCGGACACCCGCGCGGAGGCCGAGGCGGAGCTCCAGTCCGTCAAGAAGGCGCTGGACGAGATGGAGGTCCGGACGCTGCTCAGCGGCGAGTACGACTCCCGCGAGGCGCTCGTCAACATCCGCGCGGAGGCCGGTGGCGTCGACGCCGCCGACTTCGCCGAGAAGCTGCAGCGCATGTACCTGCGCTGGGCCGAGCAGCACGGCTACAAGACCGAGCTGATCGAGACCTCGTACGCGGAGGAGGCCGGCATCAAGTCGACCACCTTCTCCGTCCAGGCGCCCTACGCCTACGGCACCCTCTCCGTCGAGCAGGGCACCCACCGCCTGGTGCGCATCTCGCCCTTCGACAACCAGGGCCGCCGCCAGACCTCCTTCGCGGGCGTCGAGATCCTCCCCGTGGTCGAGCAGACCGACCACATCGAGATCGACGAGTCCGAGCTGCGGGTGGACGTGTACCGCTCGTCCGGCCCCGGCGGCCAGGGCGTGAACACCACCGACTCCGCGGTGCGGCTCACCCACCTCCCCACCGGCATCGTGGTCTCCTGCCAGAACGAGCGCTCCCAGATCCAGAACAAGGCCACCGCGATGAACGTCCTCCAGGCCAAGCTGCTGGAGCGGCGCCGTCAGGAGGAGCAGGCCAAGATGGACGCCCTCAAGGGCGACGGCGGCAACTCCTGGGGCAACCAGATGCGTTCGTACGTGCTGCACCCGTACCAGATGGTCAAGGACCTGCGCACGGAGCACGAAGTCGGCAACCCCGAGGCCGTGTTCAACGGTGAGATCGACGGATTCCTGGAAGCCGGAATTCGCTGGCGCAAGCAGCAGGAGAAGTAACCCCCGAGGCGAACGACGATTTGTCGACAAGGCAACTGCCGCCATATGGGCGGTGGTTGCCTTTTTCGTCCGGTGGCATCCGGGATTTACATCACACTCACAGTTTCGTTTTCCCGCAAAGCACGCGTAGGCGGACATCGCGTACGCAACGGCCTTGACGTTCTTTTGGAAAATGGGAAGGGTGAAGCGTGGCATGCGTATCTCTGGGGCGCATGTGAACCGGGGGGCGTTTCATCACAGTTACCTCCGTTGATCACGGCCCCGAGCGCGGCCTCATTGACGATCAGCTACTGGGGGTAGCACACACATGACGAAGAAGACGCGGATCCGCGTCGCACGCATCGCAGCCGGCGCCGTGATCGCCGCGGGTGCGTCGCTGACGGTGGCGGGTGTCGCTCAGGCCGCAGGCGAGCCGGACCCGAGCTGCACCGTCGGAGTCGACCCGAATTGCCCCGACCCGGGCAACGGTGGCGAGGACCCCGGCAACGGCGGTGAAGACCCGGGCAACGGCGGTGAAGACCCCGGTAACGGTGGCGAGGACCCGGGCAACGGTGGCGAGGACCCCGGTAACGGCGGTGAGGACCCCGGTAACGGTGGCGAGGACCCGGGCAACGGTGGCGAGGACCCGGGCAACGGTGGCGAGGACCCCGGTAACGGTGGCGAGGACCCCGGTAACGGTGGCGAGGACCCGGGCAACGGCGGTGAGGACCCCGGTAACGGTGGCGAGGACCCCGGTAACGGCGGTGAAGACCCGGGCAACGGCGGCGAGGACCCCGGCAACGGCGGCGAGGACCCCGTGGAGCCCGCCCCGGGTGACGACGACAACACCGGCACCACCCCGGACGGCGGCAACAACGCCTCCCCGCAGGACCAGGGCTCCTCGGCCCTCACCGACACCGGCGACGACGCCCCGGCCACCTCGGCCCAGGGCAACGGCAAGGAGCTCGCCGAAACCGGTGCCGCCGAGACCACGTTCCTGCTGATCGGCGCCGCCACGATGATCGCCGGCGGTGTCGGCTTCCGGGTGCTGCCGCGCCTGATGGCCGGCCGCGGCGCCGCCGCCTGACGGTGGCCGCGCGCGTACGCACCGTACGCATGAGGTGAGGTGAAGGGCCCGGAGCGCAACCGCGCTCCGGGCCCTTCGTCACGTCCCGTACCCGTACGTCAGACGGTCTGGTGGGCGAGCAGCGCCACCGCCGCGATCAGCACCGCCAGCAGCGCGATCAGCGTCATGGGGTTCAGCCCCGCGAAGAAGTTCCCCTGCTGCAGCCGCTCGCGGTTCGCGCGGCACACCGGGCACCGGCCCTCGCTCACGGGCGCGGCGCAGTTCGCGCACACCAGCCGGTCGTACGTCATGCGCTCGCCCTCCTCGCACCTGTTCCGGATGAGACAACGCCCGCCGCCCCGCGAACGTTCCCCCTCCACTGTGCCAGGTTCCCGCGGGGGCCGCGCGAGTGCCGTCCGCACCCGGCGCCGGAACAAAAGGGCGCAAGTCTCACGCAACCGCCACCGGTGCCTGCGCCCGCCTCCCCGCTTCGCGTATGGTCACGCTCATCTACCCCCGGCTACCCGTGGTGCATCCGTGATCCGATTCGACAACGTGTCCAAGGCCTACCCCAAACAGAACCGCCCCGCGCTCAGGGACGTCACCCTGGAAGTGGAGAAGGGCGAGTTCGTGTTCCTCGTGGGGTCCTCCGGCTCCGGAAAGTCCACCTTCCTGCGGCTGATCCTCCGCGAGGAGCGGGCCAGCCACGGACAGGTGCACGTCCTGGGCAAGGACCTCGCCCGTGTCTCCAACTGGAAGGTCCCGCAGATCCGGCGCCAGCTGGGGACCGTGTTCCAGGACTTCCGCCTGCTGCCGAACAAGACGGTCGCCGAGAACGTCGCCTTCGCGCAGGAGGTCATCGGCAAGTCGCGCGGCGAGATCCGCAAGTCCGTGCCGCAGGTGCTCGACCTCGTCGGGCTCGGCGGCAAGGAGGACCGCATGCCGGGCGAGCTCTCCGGCGGTGAGCAGCAGCGCGTCGCCATCGCCCGGGCCTTCGTCAACCGGCCCAAGCTGCTCATCTGCGACGAGCCCACCGGCAACCTCGACCCGCAGACCTCCGTCGGCATCATGAAGCTGCTCGACCGGATCAACCGGACGGGCACCACCGTGGTGATGGCGACGCACGACCAGAACATCGTGGACCAGATGCGCAAGCGCGTCATCGAGCTGGAGAAGGGCCGTCTCGTCCGCGACCAGGCACGCGGCGTCTACGGCTACCAGCACTGACGCTCCACGGAAAGGCTTGATCAGACGCCATGCGCGCCCAGTTCGTCCTGTCGGAGATCGGCGTCGGTCTCCGCCGCAACCTGACGATGACCTTCGCCGTCGTCGTCTCCGTAGCCCTGTCGCTCGCCCTGTTCGGCGGGTCGCTCCTGATGAGCGACCAGGTGAACACGATGAAGGGCTACTGGTACGACAAGGTCAACGTCTCCATCTTCCTGTGCAACAAGAGTGACGCCGAGTCGGACCCCAACTGCGCCAAGGGCGCGGTGACCGACGACCAGAAGAGCCAGATCAAGACCGACCTGGAGAAGATGTCGGTCGTCGACACGGTCACGTACGAGTCGCAGGACGAGGCGTACAAGCACTACAAGGAGCAGTTCGGCGACTCCCCGCTGGCCAGCTCCCTGACCCCGGACCAGATGCAGGAGTCGTACCGCATCAAGCTGAAGGACCCCGAGAAGTACCAGGTGGTGGCGACCGCCTTCGACGGGCGGGACGGCGTGCAGTCGGTGCAGGACCAGAAGGGCATCCTGGACAACCTCTTCGGGCTGCTGGAGGGCATGAACCTGGCCGCCCTCGCGATGATGGCGCTCATGCTGGTCGTCGCCCTGATGCTGATCGTGAACACGGTGCGCGTCTCGGCGTTCAGCCGCCGCCGGGAGACCGGCATCATGCGGCTGGTCGGCGCCTCCGGCTTCTACATCCAGGCGCCGTTCATCATGGAGGCCGCCGTCGCCGGACTCATCGGCGGCATCCTCGCGTGCGGATTCCTGCTGGTCGCGCGGTACTTCATCATCGACCACGGACTCGCCCTGTCCGAGAAGCTGAACCTGATCAACTTCATCGGCTGGGACGCCGTACTGACGAAGCTGCCGCTCATCCTGGCGACCAGTCTGCTGATGCCGGCGTTGGCCGCGTTCTTCGCGTTGCGCAAGTACCTGAAGGTGTGACTCTTGCCCAGAGGGGCGTGCGACCAACCGGCCGTGCGCCCCTTTGCCTTGTCCTAGACTCACCGGCATGTCAGGTCGTGCCCTGTTCTGTCAGCCCCGCCGCGTCCGCCGTGGAGCCGCCCTGACCTTGGTGTTCACCGGCGTGCTCGTCGCCGGTGCGGCAACCGGCAACCTCCCCGGGAGCGACGGCGGGGCCCCGGTGGACGGCGCCTCCCCGGCCGCCCCCGTCGGCCACGGCACGGACGTCGCCCGGGCGGCCGAGGAGGCCGCCGCCGACGGCGCGTCCCCCATGGAGGCCGCCCAGCGCGCCGTCAGCCGCAGCGGGGACCGCTGGGCCGCCGTCTACTCCCCGGGCGAGTACGAGGAGTTCGAGGACACCCTGGACGGCCGGTACACCGGCGTCGGCCTGTGGGCCCGCGAGCGGGAGGGCCGTATCGAGGTGACGCGGGTGGGCGACGACACGCCCGCCGCCGAGGCCGGGATCCGCCCGGGCGACCGGCTGCGCAGCGTCGACGGCGAGAAGGTCGACGGCCGGCCCGTCACCGAGGTCGTCTCCTTACTGCGCGGCGAGACCACCGGTGAGCGCGCCGGCAGCACCGTCCGCCTCGGTCTGGAACGCGGCACGCGCGCGTGGAGCGAGACCGTGCGCCGGGCCAGGCTCTCCCGGGACACCGTCACCGTCACCGCACTCGCCTCCGGGGTGACCGTCATCAAGGTCGGCGCCTTCACCCGGGGCACCGGCGAGGAGGTCCGCACCGCCGTACGGCGGGCCCCGGCCGACGCCGGCGTCGTCCTCGACCTGCGGGGCAACTCCGGCGGGCTGGTCGCCGAGGCCGTCACCGCCGCCTCCGCCTTCCTCGACGGCGGCCTGGTCGCCACCTACGACGTCGACGGCGAGCAGCGCGCCCTGCACGCCGAGCCCGGCGGCGACACCGCCAGACCCCTGGTCGCGCTCGTCGACGGCGGGACGATGAGCGCGGCCGAGCTCCTCACCGGCGCCCTGCAGGACCGCGGCCGGGCGGTCGTCGTGGGCACCCGCACCTTCGGCAAGGGCTCGGTCCAGATGCCGACCGAGCTGCCCGACGGCTCCGTCGCCGAACTGACCGTCGGCCACTACCGCACCCCCTCCGGCCGCGGCGTCGACGGCCACGGCCTCACCCCCGACCTGGAGGCCGACGAGGAGGCGCTCCGGCGCGCCGAGACGGTCCTCGGCGGACTCGGCCGCCAGTCCCGCGGTCGATAATCGGCTTCCCGCGGACCCCCTCCGTAGTGCGAAAATGGGCGGCACTATGGCTAAGGAAAAAGGGCGCAAGCTGATCGCGCAGAACAAGAAGGCGCGGCACGACTACCTCATCATCGACACCTACGAGGCAGGCCTGGTCCTCACCGGCACCGAGGTGAAGTCCCTGCGCCAGGGCCGGGCGTCGCTGGTGGACGGCTTCGTCCAGCTGGACGGCAACGAGGCGTGGCTGCACAACGTGCACGTGCCGGAGTACAGCCAGGGCACCTGGACCAACCACAGCGCGCGGCGCAAGCGCAAGCTGCTGCTGCACCGCGAGGAGATCGACAAGCTGGAGTCCAAGTCCCAGGAGACGGGCCACACCATCGTGCCGCTCGCCCTGTACTTCAAGGACGGCCGCGCCAAGGTCGAGATCGCGCTGGCCAAGGGCAAGAAGGAGTACGACAAGCGGCAGACGCTCCGGGAGAAGCAGGACCGGCGCGAGACCGAGCGGGCGATCTCCGCGGTCCGCCGCAAGCAGCGGGCGTAGGCCCCCGCGGAGCGCCGGGGAATAGGCTGGCACCGGGCCGCGTTGGTCACGTACGATGGCGACAGCACCTCACAGCGGGTGCGGGCCCCCTCCTCGGAGGGACTTGAAAAATCAACATGGGGATGATCGGTTTCGACAGCGGCTGTCGAAGCAGGGGAAGCGTGTCGAGGAAGCGGCCATGATCTCGTAAACCACAGGCCGAAAAAAATAATCGCCAATTCCAAGCGATCCATCTCCCAGGGCGAGCTCGCCCTCGCTGCCTGATCTTCAGGTAGCGAGCAGCGGCTCCCCTACTTAAGGGAGTGTCAGCCCGGGGATGTTCCCGACCCGGATCCTGGCATCAGCTAGGGAACTAAACCTTGATCCCGGTCACGGGGTGAAGAGGGAAACCACACAGTGACTGGGCCCGTCGGAGACTTGTCGGCGTGATCTCCGGGGCCGAGAAAAGCACAGCCGACTGCACACGGAGAAGCCCTGGTTCCGCACCGTTGGACGCGGGTTCGATTCCCGCCATCTCCACTCATCCCATGTGGGCACGGGCCCCGTCGCGACGAGCGACGGGGCCTTTGTCGTGCGCCCGGGAAGGCGGGGAGCGTCCGGACGGGGCCGGGTCCGGACCCGGTCGTCACACCCCGCGCGGCGCCGTGCTCGCCCGCTCCGTCAGCCGGGGCGGCAGCAGGGTGGCCCCCGGTACGGGGCCACCGGACAGCTTCCGCACCAGGAGGTGGACCGCGCGGGTGCCCAGTTCCGCCGACGGCACGGCCACCGAGGTGACCGGGACGCGGGCCGACGCGGCCACGGGGGGCGGGCAGACGGCGGTCAGGGACAGATCACCGGGGACGCCCAGGCCCAGCTCCTCGAAGGCGTCGATCAGCGGATCGACCAGCGGTTCGTTGTGCACCACCACCCCGGTCAGCGCGGGCAGCTCGCGCACCAGCCGCCCGGCGATCGCGCGGGCGGCGTCCCGGCCGGTCCCGCACGGGTGCACGACCGAGGCGAGCCGGTGCCGGTCGGCGGCCGTCGTGAAGCCCTCCACCAGCCGCCGTGCGAACGCGGTGCGCCGCACGTACACCTCCGGCGGCGAGCCGACCAGCGCCACCGCCCGGTGCCCGAGCCGCGCCAGATGGTCCACGCACAGCTCACCGGCCGCCCGGAAGTCCAGGTCGACGCAGGTCAGCCCGTCCGGATCGGCGGGCACGCCGATCAACACGGACGGCAGGGACACCGAGCGCAGCAACGGCAGCCGGGGGTCCTGGAGCTGTACGTCCGTCACGATCACCCCGTCCGCCAGACCCGCCCGTGCGACGTGACCGAGGCCCTCCTCGCCCTCGCCCTGGGTGAGCAGCAGCACGTCGTGGTCGTGGGCACGGGCGGCGGTGACCACCGAGACCGCGAACTGCGTGACCACCGGTACATGGATGCCGGAGCGCATCGGGACCGCCAGGGCCAGCACCTTCGACCGGTGGCCGGCCGCGCCCCGGCCACCGCCGTCCACGCGGTAGCCCAGCTCGCGGACGGCGGCCTGGACCCGGAGCCGGGTCGCGTCGGAGATCGGACGCTTGCCGCTGAGCGCGTACGAGACGGTGCTGGGGGAGACCCCGGCGCGCCGGGCCACATCCGTGATCTTCACCATCGGGGGTCCTCGTCTGCACGGTCCGTGGGGAGGCAGAAAGCGGTTTCGAAGCGCTTCGACGGGTGAAGGTATGTGCGGGACCCGTGACCGTCAATGGCTCGGGAGGGAATCGGTGGAGCGGTTCGACGACCCGAACGGCGCAAGGGTGCAGAGGGACACGAGCAGGGCGATCGCGGACGCCGCCACCGGCACGCCGTACCCGGCCGGCGTCGAGACGTGCTCCACCGTCCAGCCGCCCGCCGCGCTGCCGCAGGCGATCCCGCCGAGCAGACCGGTCACCGCGAGCGTCATGCCCTCGTTCAGCCGGTCCCCGGGCGTGTACCGCTGGACCAGGGTCATGGTGGTGACCATGGTGGGGGCGGTCGCCATCCCGGCGGCCAGCAGCGCCCCCGCCAGCAGCACCAGCGAACCGGTGAGCCCGGCCGCGAGCGGCGGCAGGGTCATCAGCGCGGTCATCGCGGCCAGGCACCACGGCAGCCGGGACCGCGCGGAGCCCGCCGGGCGCACCGCCCCGTACAGCAGCCCCGCCGCACAGGAGCCGGCCGCCTGGAGGGCGAGCACCGCGCCGGACGCCGCGCGGTGCCCCCGCTCGTCCGCGAACGCGAGGGTCACCACCTCCAGCGCGCCGAACACCGCGCCCGTCGCGAGACAGACCACCAGCAGCGGCCGCACGCCGGGCGACCGCAGCGGCGCCCGCGCGGAGGAGCGCCGTGCGGCCGGCGGCTCGGTCGACCGCTGGGCGGTGAACAGCAGGACCCCGGTCAGCAGCAGCACGGCGCCCACGAGCGTGCCCGCCTCCGGGAAGAACGTCCCGCACAGGAAGGCCGCGAGCACCGGCCCGAGCATGAAGCACAGCTCGTCCACGGCCTGCTCGAAGGAGTTCGCGGTGTGCAGGGCCTCGGCGTCCCCCTTCAGCAGGTGCGCCCAGCGGGCCCGCGACATCCCGCCGGTGTTGGGGGTCGTGGCGGTGGCGGCGTAGGAGGCGAACAGGGTCCAGTCGGGGGCGCCGTGCCGCACGCAGAGCAGCAGCGCGAGGGAGCCGAGCACGGCGAGCACCGCGGCCGGCGGCGCGACCCGGGCCTGCCCGTACCGGTCGACCAGGCGCGCGGTCCACGGCGCGACCACCGCCGTCGCCGCCAGGCCCGTCGCGGTGACGGCGCCGGCCAGGGCGTACGAGCCCCGCGTCCCGGCGATCATCACGACCGCGCTCACGCTGAACATGCCCATCGGCAGCCGCGCGACCAGGTTCCCCGCCGTGAACGCGCGGGCGCCGGGCACCGCGAGGAGACGGCGGTACGGGCCCTTCGCGCGGGGCCCGCTCCGCCCGCGCGGGCCGAAGTCGACGGCGACCGGGGTGTCGGCGGTGACCGTGAGCAGGGGAGTGTCCCGGGAGGTCGGCTGAGGCATGACGCCACCGTCGCCCGCGGCCGTACGGCAGGTCCAACACCTTCCCGGCTCCGATTGACGCACCTGTGACGTAAATTCACGGGATGCCCGCCCACCCCGACCCCCGCCTGCTGCGCGCCTTCGTGACCGTCGCCGAGGAGCTGCACTTCACCCGGGCCGCCGCACGCCTCTTCGTCGCCCAGCAGGCGCTCAGCCGGGACGTACGGCGGCTGGAGCGCGAGCTGGGCTGCGAGCTGTTCCTGCGGACCACCCGCCGGGTGACCCCGACCGCCGACGGCGAACGCCTGCTGCCGTACGCCCGCGCGGTGCTCCGGGCGCAGGACGACCTGCTCGCCGCCGCCGGAGAGACCCGGCCCCTGCTGGTCGACCTCAACTCGCCGGGTCTCACCACCTCGCGCCGGGTGCTGCACCGGGCCCGCGAGCTCGCCCCCGACCACGAACTGATGGCCCGCTACGAGAGCGGTCTGACCGGGGCAGCGGAGGAGCTGCTCGCGGGGCGGCTCGACGCCTCGTTCGGGCGGTTCGCGGGCCTCGCCCCCGCCCTGCGGGCCGGGCTGGACCAGCAGCCGGTGCGCCACGAGCCGATGGCGGTCGTCCTGCCCGAGGACCATCCGCTGGCCGCGCTGCCCGAGGTGCCGCTGGCGGCGCTGGCCGGCGAGACCGTCTACGCGGGGGCCGGGAACCCCCGCACGCCGGAGTGGACGGACCTCGCGCGGTCGCTGTTCGAGGGGCGGGGGATCACGCTCGCGCCGCCCGCGCCGCTGGCCGTCGGGGAGGAGGAGGTCCGGCGGATCATGGCCAGGACGCGCCACCCGATCCTCGCCGTGGTCGATTTCCCGCCACTGCCCTCGACGGTGCTGCGCCCCCTCGTGGACCCGGTTCCCCTGTCCCCTGTGTCCCTTGTGTGGAGGAAAGGGCTGGTTCATCCTGCTCTGGACGCCCTGCGGCGGGCCGCGGCCTTCGTCGCCGCGGAGGAGGGGTGGTTGCGGCGGCCGATCGAGTGGTGGCTGCCGGAGAGAGATATTGTCGTGATGGCGGCCCGGTGATGTCTCACTCCTGATAAGAATGGCTGCCCCGGGAACACAGAACCTCCACGTACGCTACATTCGACGCCCGAGCCCAGTGTGATAAGCGGGGCGCCCGGAGCGGGTGGGGGCCCGGTCCGTCGACGGATGCTCGGGTCGTACGCGCACCGGAGGTGTCCTGTGGGGGGAAGTGCGTGCGTGTGGAAAAGTGGCGAGAAGACGCCCAACCCGAGCGGTCCGAGGCCGTAGGGGGCTTCGGGAGGACCGCCGGGGACGAGGACCTGGGGGAGACCCGGGTCCTGCCTCTGGGCGGGAAGCCCGCCGGGCCCGCAGCGGATCCGCACGAGGCCGGCGCCGGCTCCCCCGAGGACCGCTGGGTCCCCCTCGGAACCTTCCCCGGCGGCGACGACAGGACCCGGGTCCTGCCCGACGCCGCCCACCGCGCGGAACCCCCCGTCCGGCCCGGACCGCGGACCGGCGACACCCGCGGCCCCGCGGCGCCGGGCCGGCCGGCGCCGTTCCGGAGCGGGCCGGACGGCCCCTGGGACACCGAACGCACCACCGTCCTGCGCGTCCCCCGCGACCTGGGCGGCACCCCCGGCGCGCAGGCGCCGGGCCCCTCCTCCCGGCCGGGCGGCGGCCCGCGCCCCTCGGACGGCCCCGGAGCGGCCGGCTCCCCGACGGCCTTCCGGCGCCCGCCGTCGGACCCGGGGACCGCCGTCCTGCCGCCGGTCCCCGGAGCCTCCGTGCCCGGACCCGGCGCCCCGGTGACCTCCCGCACCCCCGTCCGCGACCCCTGGCAGGAAGAGGCCGGCGGCTCCGCCGAGGCCACCCACGACCCGCACGAGGTGACGGTCCAGCTGGACTCCGTGCAGATCGGGGAAGGCCTCGAGCTGCGCCGTGCCCCGGCCCACGCCGCCGGCCGGCAGGACGCCGCCGGCGGGCCCGTGTTCGTCGACGAGTCCGGCCGCCGCATCCGGCTCTACCGCCGCATCGGCCTGGCCGTCGGCCTCGCCTGCGCCGGCTACGCCGTCGTCATGGTCGCCACCCTGCTGTCCGGCAGCTCCGACGCCCCCTGGATGCCCGTCCCCGGCCAGGAGGACAAGCCCGCCGGGCAGGTGGAGACCACACCGCAGCCCACCGGGACGGACGCCGTCCCCGGCACCGAGGCCGTCCCGGGCGCCACGCCGGCCACCGGCTCCCCGACCCCGCCCGCGCCCGGTGCCACCGCGCCCGCGGCCGGCGGGACGGGCGGCGTCGCGGACCGGCCGGACGCCGCCGACCCGGCGGCGACGTCGGCCGGCGGGAACCCCGCGGCACCGTCCACCGACGGTGACGGCGACGCCGCCACCACGACCCCGGACGGCCCCGCGAGCCCGCAGCCCGTGGACCAGCCGGTGTCGCAGACCCCCGATCCCGTGACGACCGCCCCCACCGGCGGCGGTGAGGCCGACGGCACCGACAGCGTCGCCGGTGCCCCCGCCGACCAGCCGGTCGTCGTCGCCGACGGCTCCGCCACCCGGCAGGACACGTCCACCACCCCCACCGCACCATCCCCGGAGAACGTCCTCTGATGGCATCCCGCTCCCACCGCCACCGGGCCGCCCGCCAGCCCCGTGGCGGCCCTTCGCGCCGCCGCGTGCCCCTGCGCCTGCTGCTCCCGGTGCTCGTCCTGGTCGCCCTGGCGGCGATGCTCATGCTGCGCGGCTACGTGCACAGCGAGATCCTCGCCGACCACCGCGTCCAGAGGCCCGCCCCCACCACCCAGGTGCCCGAGGAGGTGCTCGAGGGCGGCCCGGTCATCGACGCCCGCGCCGGCAAGGTCCAGAGCCTGAGCGTGCCCGACCACCGCCTCGTCCTCACCTTCGACGACGGCCCGGACCCGACCTGGACGCCGAGGGTGCTCGACGTGCTGAAGAAGCACGACGCGCACGCGGTCTTCTTCGTCACCGGCACCATGGCCTCCCGCTACCCGGACCTCGTCCAGCGCATGGTCGACGAGGGCCACGAGATAGGCCTGCACACCTTCAACCACCCGGACCTCGCCCTCCAGTCCAAGGAGCGCATCGACTGGGAGCTGTCGCAGAACCAGCTGGCGATCACCGGCGCGGCCGGCATCCGCACCTCGCTCTTCCGCCCGCCGTACTCCTCCTTCGCCGAGGCCATGGACAACGAGACCTGGCCGGTCACCCAGTACATCGGCAGCCGCGGCTACCTCACCGTCGTCAACAACACCGACAGCGAGGACTGGAAGCGGCCCGGCGTCGACGAGATCATCCGCCGCGCCACGCCCGAGGGCGGCAAGGGCGCCATCGTCCTGATGCACGACTCCGGCGGCGACCGCAGCCAGACCGTCGCGGCGCTCGACAGGTTCCTGCCCGACCTGAAGGAGAGGGGCTACGAGTTCGACAACCTGACCGAGGCCCTGGACGCGCCCAGCGCGCACAGCCCGGTCGCCGGCGCCGAACTCTGGAAGGGCAAGGCGTGGATCTTCCTGGTCCAGGCCTCGGAGCACGTCACCGGCGTCCTGGTGGTCGGCCTCGCGATCATCGGCACCCTGGTCATCGGCCGCTTCGTGCTGATGCTCCTCCTCTCCGGCGTCCACGCCCGCCGGGTCCGCCGCAAGGACTTCCGCTGGGGCCCGCCGGTCACCGAACCGGTGACGGTGCTGGTGCCGGCGTACAACGAGGCCAAGTGCATCGAGAACACCGTCAACTCCCTGATGGCGAGCGAGCACCCGATCGAGGTCCTCGTCATCGACGACGGTTCCACCGACGGCACCGCCCGCATCGTCGAGGCGATGGGCCTGCCCAACGTACGGGTGATCCGCCAGCTCAACGCGGGCAAGCCGGCCGCGCTCAACCGGGGCCTGGCCAACGCCCGGTACGACATCGTCGTGATGATGGACGGCGACACCGTCTTCGAACCGTCCACCGTCCGCGAACTCGTCCAGCCCTTCGGCGACCCCGGGGTCGGCGCGGTGGCGGGCAACGCCAAGGTCGGCAACAAGGACAGCCTCATCGGCGCCTGGCAGCACATCGAGTACGTGATGGGCTTCAACCTGGACCGCCGGATGTACGACATCCTCGGCTGCATGCCGACCATCCCCGGCGCGGTCGGCGCCTTCCGCCGCTCCGCCCTGGAGCCCATCGGCGGCATGAGCGACGACACCCTCGCCGAGGACACCGACGTCACCATGGCGCTGCACCGCGCCGGCTGGCGCGTGGTCTACGCCGAGAACGCCCGCGCCTGGACCGAGGCCCCGGAGTCCGTCCAGCAGCTGTGGTCGCAGCGCTACCGCTGGTCGTACGGCACCATGCAGGCCATCTGGAAGCACCGCCGCGCGGTGATCGACAGGGGCCCCTCGGGCCGCTTCGGCCGCATCGGCCTGCCCTTCGTCTCCCTGTTCATGATCGTGGCCCCGCTGCTGGCCCCGCTGATCGACGTCTTCCTGCTCTACGGCATCGTCTTCGGCCCGACCCAGAAGACGATCGTGGCGTGGCTGGGCGTCCTCGCCATCCAGGCGGTCTGCGCGGCCTTCGCCTTCCGCCTCGACCGGGAACGCATGACCCACCTGATCTCGCTGCCGCTGCAGCAGATCCTCTACCGCCAGCTCATGTACGTCGTGCTGCTCCAGTCCTGGATCACCGCGCTCACCGGCGGCCGCCTGCGCTGGCAGAAGCTGCGGCGCACCGGCGTCGTCGAGGCGCCCGTGGTCGGAGCGGTGCCCAGTCAGCGCGCCCCGTACAGCGATGATCGGAGGCCCGTGGCATGACCCACGGATACACGACCGGCACGGGCGCGGGCCCGGAGCCGACGGGCCCCTACGGAGCGCCGTACGCGGGGAACACGGGCACGGCCGCGGAGACGCCGTCTCCGGTGCCCCGGCAGCGCACGGCCGAGCCGGCGCCCGGGGCCGCGCCCGCCCCGGCGCCCGGGAAGCCGGGACGCGACCGCTACCTGGACCTGCTGCGCTCCGTCGCCCTGGTCCGCGTCGTGGTGTACCACCTCTTCGGCTGGGCCTGGCTGACGGTGCTGTTCCCGTCGATGGGCGTGATGTTCGCGCTGGCCGGCTCGCTGATGGCGCGTTCGCTGAAGCGTCCGGCACTGAGCGTGATCCGCAGCCGCGTCCGCCGCCTCCTGCCGCCCATGTGGGCGTTCGCGGCGGTCGCGCTGGTGCTGCTGTTCGCGGGCGGCTGGGACCCGGGCGAGGACCCGGACCAGGGCGGCGGCGCCTGGGGCCTGGTCAAGCTCTTCAACTACCTCGTTCCGATCGGCGCACCGCCCTACCCCTGGGAGGCGGGCGCCCCGCTGGACTGGCTGGAGGGCACCTGGGCCGACCAGGCGATCGGACCGCTGTGGTACCTGCGCGCCTACCTGTGGTTCGTCATCGCCTCGCCGCTGCTGCTGTGGGCGTTCCGCCGGGCGCCCTGGCCGACGCTGCTCGCCCCGCTCGGGCTGACGGCGGTCGTCGGCACCGGCCTGGTGACGGTCCCCGGTGAGACGGGCAACGCGGTCACCGACTTCGCGGTCTACGGCAGCTGCTGGGTCCTGGGCTTCGCCCACCACGACGGCATGCTGAAGCGGATCCCGCGGTACGTCTCGGTGTCCTGCGCGTCCCTGGTGATGGCCTTCGGCCTCTGGTGGGCCTCGAACCACCTGGGTCCCGAGGGCTGGGACCTCAACGACATCCCCCTCGCCCAGGCCGCCTGGTCGTTCGGCTTCGTGGTGATCCTGCTCCAGTACTCCCCGTCCTGGCAGGAGCTCCCGGGCCGGCTGGCGAAGTGGGACAGGCTGGTGACCCTCTCCAACAACCGCGCGGTCACCATCTACCTGTGGCACAACCTGCTGATCATGGCGACGGTGCCGATCATCGACCTGGCCTACGACCTGCCCTTCATGCAGAGCGAGCGGGCGATGGGCGCCCTGGACAGCGCCTACACGCTCTGGATGTTCGCCCTCGTCTGGCCGCTCATCGGCCTGACCGTGCTCGCGGTCGGCTGGGTCGAGGACCTCGCGGCGAAGCGCAGGCCGAGGCTGTGGCCGAACGGGAGCAGGAGCGAGCGGTCCCGGCCGGGCAGGGGGGCGCGCCGGGACTGACGGCACGGACGCACCTCTCACCCGGCCTCCGCCCCGGGTGAGCGCAACGTTCCCTCCCGGTCACCGCCTGCCACAGCACCGAAACGCCCCCTCCCTACCTTCGGGACCAGCCCCTCGCGGCACCGCCCGCGCCCCCGGAGAGCAGTGGAGGCCTCATGACAGTCCGCAGCGGCCGCTGGATTCACGTGTGGGATCCGGAGGACGAGACCTTCTGGAACCGCGGCGGGGAGAGGACCGCCCGCCGCAATCTGGCCTTCTCCGTGCTGTCCGAGCACATCGGGTTCTCCGTCTGGACGATGTGGTCCGTGCTGGTGCTCTTCATGGGCCCCGAGTACGGGCTGACGCCCGCCGACAAGTTCCTGCTGACCTCCGTGGTCACGCTGGTCGGCGCCGTGGTCCGGGTGCCGTACACCTTCGCCGTCGCGGTCTTCGGCGGGCGGAACTGGACGGTGATCAGCGCGGGGCTGCTGCTCGTGCCCACCGTCGCCGCGTTCGCCGTGATGGAGCCGGGGACGTCCTTCTCCACGTTCCTGCTGGTCGGTCTGCTGGCCGGGATCGGCGGCGGCAACTTCGCCTCCTCCATGACCAACATCAACGCCTTCTTCCCGCTGCGGAAGAAGGGCTGGGCGCTCGGTCTGAACGCCGGCGGCGGCAACATCGGCGTCCCGGTGATCCAGCTCGCCGCCCTCGCGATCATCGGCGCGGGCGGCGGACCGCGCGTGCTGCTCGGCGTCTACATCCCGCTGATCGTCGTCGCCGCCGTGCTCGCCGCCCGGTACATGGACAACCTGGCCTCGGTGAGGAACGACACCGGCGCCGCCAGGGACGCCGCCCGGGACGCGCACACCTGGATCATGGCGTTCCTCTACATCGGCACCTTCGGCTCGTTCATCGGCTACAGCTTCGCCTTCGGGCAGGTGCTGCAGAACCAGTTCGACCGCACCCCGCTCGAGGCCGCCTACGTCACCTTCATCGGCCCGCTGCTGGGCTCCCTGATCCGCCCGGTGGGCGGATCGCTCGCCGACCGGTACGGCGGCGCGCGGATCACGCTGTGGAACTTCGTCGCGATGGGCGCGGCGACGGCGGTGCTGATCGTCGCCTCCATGCAGAAGTCACTGGCGCTGTTCACCGCCGCCTTCGTGGTGCTGTTCGTGCTGACCGGCCTCGGCAACGGGTCGACGTACAAGATGATCCCCGGCATCTTCCAGGCGAAGGCACGGGCCCGGGGGCTCGTGGGCGAGGAGGCGGCCGCGTACGGGCGGCGGCTGTCGGGCGCGTCCATGGGACTGATCGGCGCGGTGGGCGCGCTGGGCGGGGTCGGCATCAACCTGGCCTTCCGCCAGTCCTTCCTCTCCTACGGCTCCGGCACCGGCGCGTTCGTCGCCTTCCTCGCCTGCTACGCGGTCTGCTTCGCGGTCACCTGGGCGGTATACCTTCGCCGCCCGGCGGCCCGTCCGGACGGCGCGGGCCCGGCTCCGGAGGAGAAGCCGCAGCTCAGCTACGCCGACGTGTGACACGACGTGACGTAACACTGGTGACATGAAGCCGAACCGAGCCTGTCACGCATCGTTGACAGGCTCGACCGGCGGGGAGGCGGAGCCGCTCCTCCCCGTGGTACGCCGACTCGAGCCGGGACGAGAGCCATGGACGACGAACAAGAGCAGCCGCCGGAACACGGGCCCCTCGCCGGGTTCACCGTGGGGGTGACCGCGGCGCGCCGGGCCGACGAGCTGGGCGCGCTGCTGGAGCGGCGCGGGGCCGCCGTGCTGCACGCCCCGGCCCTGCGGATCGTGCCGCTCGCCGACGACAGCGAGCTGCTGGCCGCCACCAAGGACATCATCGGGCAGGCCCCGGACATCGCGGTCGCCACCACCGCCATCGGGTTCCGGGGCTGGGTGGAGGCCGCCGACGGCTGGGGTCTCGGCGAGGACCTGCTGGCGCGGCTGCGCGGGGTGCGGATCCTGGCGCGCGGACCCAAGGTGAAGGGCGCGATCCGGGCCGCCGGGCTGACCGAGGAGTGGTCGCCGGCGTCGGAGTCGCTGGCCGAGGTGCTCGACCGGCTCCTGGAGGAGGGCGTCGACGGACTGCGCGTCGCCGTGCAGCTGCACGGCGAGCCGCTGCCCGGGTTCGTGGAGTCGCTGCGGGCCGGGGGAGCGGAGGTGGTGGGGGTGCCGGTCTACCGGTGGCTGCCGCCGGAGGACCTCGGCCCCGTCGACCGCCTCATCGACGGATGCGTCGCCCGCACCCTGGACGCGGTCACCTTCACCAGCGCGCCCGCCGCCGCGTCCCTGCTGTCCCGCGCGGAGGAACGCGGGCTGCTCGACGACCTGCTCGCCGCGCTCGGCCACGACGTGCTGTCCGCCTGCGTGGGCCCGGTCACCGCGCTGCCGCTGCAGGCCCGCGGCGTCGACACGGTGCAGCCCGAACGCTTCCGGCTCGGGCCGCTGGTCCAGCTGCTCTGCCGGGAACTGCCCGCCCGCGCCCGCGTGCTGCCCGTCGCCGGGCACCGGGTGGAGATCCGGGGGCACGCGGTCCTGGTGGACGGCGCGCTCAGGCCCGTACCGCCGGCCGGGATGGCACTGCTGCGGGCGCTGTCCCGGCGGCCCGGCTGGGTCGTCCCGCGCGCGGAGCTGCTGCGCGCCCTTCCGGGCGCGGGCCGCGACGAGCACGCGGTGGAGACCGCGATGGCCCGCCTGCGCGCCGCCCTCGGCGCCCCGAAGCTGATCCAGACGGTCGTCAAGCGCGGCTACCGCCTCGCCCTGGACCCGTCGGCGGAGTCGAAGTACGACGCGGACGGGTGAGCCGGCGCCCGGGCCCGGAGCGGTGGGAGCGTCACGGGGCAGCGGGCGGTCCGGGCTCCCCGGGGCCGGAGCGGCCGCGCGTGCGGAACGCGCGGCGGTAGGCGTGCGGGGGCAGGCCGACCGTGCGGTTGAAGTGCCGGCGCAGCGTGGTGGCGGTGCCCATGCCGGTGGCGGCCGCGACGGCGTCGACGCTGTCGTCGGTGGTCTCCAGCAACTCCTGGGCGCGCCGGATGCGTTGGGTGAGCAGCCATTGCAGCGGGGTGGTACCGGTCGTGGCCCTGAAGTGGCGGCCCAGGTGGCGGGAGCTCATCCGCGCCCGGCGGGCCAGGTCCTCCACCGTCAGCGGCCGGTCGAGCCGTTCGAGCACCCAGGGGAGCAGGTCGGCGAGGGGGTGGTGGCCCGGGGCGGGAACCGGGGCGGGGATGAACTGGGCCTGGCCGCCGTCCCGGTGCGGTGGCACGACCAGGCGGCGGGCGACCTTGTTGGCGGTCGCCGAGCCCCGGTCGAGGCGGATGAGGTGCAGGCACAGGTCCATGGCGGCGGCCTTGCCGGCGGAGGTGAGCACGCTGCCGCTGTCCACGTAGAGGACGTCCGGGTCCACCTCGACCGCCGGATGGCGGTCGGCCAGTGTCCGGGTGTGCGCCCAGTGCGTCGTCGCGCGCAGTCCGTCCAGCAGGCCGGCGGCGGCCAGCACGAAGGCCCCCGTGCACAGGGAGACCAGGCGTGCGCCCGCCCCGTGGGCGGCGCGCACCGCGTCGACCAGCTCGGCGGGCGGGGCCTCGTCGACGTCGGCCCAGCCCGGGACGATCACGGTGTCGGCGTGGGGGAGCCGGTCGAGTCCGTGATCGGGCTCGAGCAGGAACCGCCCGGCCCGCACCGGGCCGGGCCCGCAGACGACGAGGTCGTACCAGGGGCCCGGCACGCCGTCCGGAGCGGAGCCGAAAACCTCCTGGGCCAGGGCCAGTTCGAAGTGAAGCATCCCGTCGGTGACGGCCAGCGCAACCGTGTCCACGTCCGGAAGTGTACGGGGCGTGTCGTTCCGGACACTCGTGCGGGCACCCGCCCCCCGCCAGGATGGCCGTGACGGAGCAGCACAGGGCACGCGAGCGAAGGAAGCACCCATGACGACGGCGCCCAGGATCGCGGTGTACGGCGCGTACGGACACACCGGGCGGTTCGTGGTGGCGGAGCTGCGGGAGCGCGGGTTCGCCCCGGTGCTCTCCGGCCGCGACGCCGGCAAGCTGGAGCCGCTGGCGCACGGGACCGGGCTGGAGGCCCGCCCCGCGTCGGTCGACGACCCGGCTTCGCTCGACCGCGCGCTGGCCGGCGCGGCCGCCGTGGTGAACTGCGCCGGGCCCTTCGCCACCACGGCCGCCCCGGTGATCGAGGCGGCGCTGCGCGCCGGGATCCCGTACGTGGACGTGGCGGCCGAGATCGAGGCCAACGCCGACACGTTCACGCACTTCACCGACCGCGCCCGGGCGGCGGGGGCGCTGGTCGTCCCCGCGATGGCCTTCTACGGCGGCCTCGGCGACCTGCTGGTCACCGCCGCCATGGGCGACTGGACGGCGGCCGACGAGGCGCACATCGCCTACGGGCTGAGCGGCTGGCACCCCACCGCCGGGACGCGCGTCGCCGGCGCGGTCTCCCGGCAGCGGCGGAACGGCCGCGGCGTCCGGTACCGGAACGGACGGCTGGAGTACCACCGGGACGACCTGCCCACGCTGGAGTGGCCCTTCCCGGCCCCGATGGGCCCCCGGCCCGTCATCGGCGAGTTCACGATGGCCGACGTCGTCACCGTGCCCAGCCACCTGGCCGTCCCCGAGGTGCGCACCTACATGGCGGTCGAGGCGGCCCGGGACGTCGCGGCCCCGGACACGCCGGCGCCGGCCGCGGCCGACGGGTCCGGACGGTCCGGGCAGACCTTCCTCGTCGACGCCGTCGTGCGCTCCGGCGCCGTCGAACGGCGCGCCGTGGCGAGGGGCCGGGACATCTACGCGGTCACCGCGCCGCTGGCGGTCGAGGCGCTCGACCGCATCCTCACGGGACGGACCCGGGCGACCGGAGTGGTCTCCGCCGGCGCGGTCTTCGACGCGCCCGACTTCCTGCGCGCGCTGTCCCCGCACATCATCCTGGAACGGGACGGCGCGGCGTCCGGCGCGGCCCGCGGGTGAGCGAGGATCCGCCCGGGCGGCGACCGGGCGGCCGGAGGGGTTCCGGGGTCCGGTGCGGGCGGGCACTGTGGGAGGGAACGGCTTCCCGGATCGCTCACCGGCCCCCTCGCGCGGGGCCACCCTAGGCGGTGGCAGGAACATGGCACTGGGTACGGTCACGGCGCCCCACGAGCTGCGGTTCGACACCGGGCGGGTCTGTCTGGACCTGCTCGCGACCGCCCACCCCGGGGAACGGCTGGATTCCGTGGAGGCGTTGCGCGCCTGGATCACCGGCTCCGGGATCGTGCCCGCGGGCACCCCGTTGGCCCACGCCGACGCCTCCTGGCCGGCCGCCTTCCGCGAACTGCGCGGTCGGCTCGCCCCGTTGGTGCGCGGCCGGACGGCTCCCGGTGTCCCCTCGTACGACCGCGCGCTCGCCCGGGTGAACGAGCTGGCCCGTGCCGCGCCCCCGGCACCCCGCGCGGTGCCCGGTGAGGACGGCCTGCTGGTGCGCCGTCTGGACGGCCCGCCCGGCCGGGCCGCGTTGCTCGCGGCGGTCGCGCGGGACGCGGTGGACCTGCTCACCGATCCCGTCGCGCGCGCGAGCCTGCGGGAGTGCCAGGGCGACAACTGCCCGATCGTGTACGTCGACACGTCCCGGGGGCGCCGGCGGCGCTGGTGCTCCAGCGAGGTCTGCGGCAATCGCGAGCGCGTGGCCCGTCACCGCAGGCGCGCGGCCCTCGCCCGCGCGTAACCGGACTCCGGGGTGCGCGGCGCGGCGTGCGGGTGCCGGTCGCGGGGGGACGCCGAAGTGACGTCGGTCACGGCGCACTTCGCCACCCCTGCGTTGTGAGCGGCGTCACACCCCGCGTCGTGTCGGAAATGTAAAGAAGTGGCGGGGGGATTGTGGGTTCATGTCCCGGTCGTCACGCGGCCCCGCCGAAAACCGTCACCCCGCTTTGAACACCCGCCCCGCACCGTCCGTACCGGTTGTCGAGCGACCGACGGGGAATCCCCCGGACACCGGAGGTGGGCGTGCGCAAGGATGCGGCCGTGGCCAATGAACGTGGAGCGAGGGCCCGACATCGCATGTCCCCACAGCCCTCGGAGCCGGACGAGGAGCTGATGCGCGCGCTGTACCGCGAGCACGCCGGACCTCTGCTGGCCTACGTCCTGCGGCTCGTCGCCGGAGACCGGCAGCGCGCCGAGGACGTCGTTCAGGAAACGCTCATCCGTGCCTGGAAGAACGCCGGTCAGCTCAATCGGGCGACCGGTTCGGTACGCCCCTGGCTGGTGACGGTCGCCCGGCGCATCGTCATCGACGGCCACCGCAGCCGGCAGGCCCGGCCGCAGGAGGTCGATCCGTCGCCGCTGGAGGTCATCCCCGCGGAGGACGAGATCGACAAGGCGCTGTGGCTGATGACGCTGTCGGACGCGCTCGACGACCTGACCCCGGCCCACCGGGAGGTACTCGTCGAGACGTACTTCAAGGGGCGTACCGTCAATGAGGCGGCGCAGACACTCGGCATACCCAGCGGCACCGTCCGCTCCCGGGTCTTCTACGCCCTGCGGTCGATGAAGCTGGCTCTGGAGGAGCGGGGGGTGACGGCGTGACGAGGGTCTACGGGGGATACGGAGAGGGCGGCACGGGTATGTCTGGTCCCATGCAGGGATCTCCGGTGCCGAACGAGCACGAGACCGTCGGCGCCTACGCCCTCGGCATCCTCGACGACGCCGAAGCAACCGCTTTCGAGGCGCACCTCGCGACCTGCGAGTGGTGCGCCCAGCAGCTCGACGAACTCGCCGGCATGGAGCCGATGCTGGCCGCGCTCGCGGACCTGCCCGGCACCGGGACGCCCGCGCTGGGCGAGTCGCTGTCCGCCAAGCCCTCCCCGCGCGTGGTGGAGAAGCTGGTCGACGAGGTGGCCGAGCGCCGGGCGAGGAAGCGCCGCCGCAACTTCTACATGGTGGCCGCCGCCGGCGCGCTGATCATCAGCGGTCCGTTCGTGGCCGTGGCGGCCAGCGGCGGGGGCGACGAGGGCGGGGGCGGGGGCGGCGCCGACCGGACGCTCGCGGCCAACCCGGCGAAGGAGGCCTTCGACCAGGCCTCCGACAAGATCATGGCGACCGACCCCGGAACCAGGGTGACCGCGACCGTGGCCCTGGAGAAGAAGCTCTGGGGCACCGAGACCGCCCTGGAGCTGAAGAACGTCAAGGGCGAGCAGAAGTGCTCGCTGATCGCCGTCGGCAAGAACGGCGAGCGGGAGACCGTCACCTCCTGGTCCGTCCCGGGCGAGGGCTACGGACTGCCGGACGCCACGTCGGACAAGGCCAAGCAGCCGCTGTACGTCCAGGGCGGAGCCGCCTTCCAGCCGAACGAGATCGACCACTTCCAGGTCATGACCTTCGACGGCAAGCTGCTCGTCGAGGTCGACGCGTAGCCTTCCGGGGCCCCCTTCGCGTACGGTTGACGGCTGCCCAGCACGTCAGAAGGGGGCCCGGTGGCCGCTCAGGCTCAACAGGGAACCGCGGTCGACCCGGTTCACGACTCCGTCCGCGACCGGGAGATCCGAGTCGAACAGGAACATCTCGACCGGGTGTACCGGCGCCTCGAGGAGAAGATCCACGAGGCGGAGTTCCTCATGCGCGACGCCGCCCGGCGCGGCCAGGTCGGAACGCCCGGCGCCCTCGCCGAGCGGGACGCCCAGGTCTTCCGGGCCGGCGTCCACCTCAACCGGCTGAACAACGAGTACGAGGACTTCCTCTTCGGCCGGATCGACCTGCTGCCCGGCAAGGACGGCAGGAAGGGCCCCGACGGCGCGTACACCGCCGTCGAACCCGCCGAGGGCGCCGTGCGCCCCGACAACACCGCCGAGATCGCCGAGACCCTGCACATCGGCCGGATCGGCGTCCTGGACGAGGACTACGCCCCGCTGGTCATCGACTGGCGGGCGCCGGCCGCCGCCCCCTTCTACCGCTCCACCCCGGTCGACCCCGGCCGGGTGGTGCGCCGCCGCGTCATCCGCTCCAAGGGCCGCCGGGTCCGGAGCGTCGAGGACGACCTGATGCGTCCCGAGCTGACGGCGTCCCTGGACGGCCGGGAGCTGCCGGTGATCGGCGACGGCGCCCTGATGGCCGCGCTGGGCCAGGCCCGTACGCACACCATGCGCGACATCGTGGCCTCCATCCAGGCCGAGCAGGACCTGGTGATCCGCGCCCCCGCCGCCTCGGTGACGTACGTCGAGGGCGGCCCCGGCACCGGCAAGACCGCCGTCGCCCTGCACCGCGCGGCCTACCTCCTCTACCAGGACCGGCGCCGTTACGCGGGCGGCATCCTCATCGTCTCGCCCACCCCGCTCCTCGTCGCCTACACCGAGGGGGTGCTGCCCTCCCTCGGCGAGGAGGGCCAGGTCGCCATCCGCGCCGTCGGCTCGCTGGTCGACGGCGCCGAGGCCGCGCTGTACGACTCCCCGTCGGTGGCCCGGGCCAAGGGCTCGTACCGCATGCTGAAGGTGCTGCGGAAGGCCGCGCGCGGAGCGCTGGAGCGGCACGACGCACCACAGCGGCTGCGGGTCGTCGCCTTCGGCCGCCGCCTGGAGCTGGAGGCGGAGGAACTGGACGCCGTCCGCCGCACCGCCCTCGGCGGCACCGCCCCGGTCAACCTGCTGCGCCCCCGCGCCCGCAAGCTGCTCCTGGACGCCCTGTGGGAGCGCTCCGGCGCCGGGAAGCGGCACACCGACCCGGAGCTGGCCGCGGAGCTGCGCGCCTCCTTCGACGAGGACGTCACCTCCGAGGACGACTTCACCGCCTTCCTCGACGCCTGGTGGCCGGAGCTGACCCCGGCGGCCGTCCTGGACGCCATGGCGGACGAGAAGCGTCTCGGCCGCTGGGCCCGGCGCCTCCTCAACCCGGGCGAGGTCCGCAAGGTGGCCCGCTCGCTGAAGCGGGACGGGTACTCCGTGCACGACATCGCCATGCTCGACGAGCTGCAGGCGATCCTCGGCGCCCCCGCCCGGCCCCGCAGGAAGCGCGAGCTCGACCCGCTGGACCAGCTCACCGGTCTGGAGGAGCTGATGCCGGTGCGCGAGGAGACGCAGCGGGAGCGGGCCGAGCGGCTCGCCCAGGAGCGGGTGGAGTACGCGCACGTCATCGTCGACGAGGCCCAGGACCTCACCCCGATGCAGTGGCGCATGGTCGGCCGCCGCGGCCGGCACGCCACCTGGACGGTCGTCGGCGACCCGGCCCAGTCCTCCTGGTCCGACCCCGACGAGGCCGCCCAGGCCCGCGACGAGGCCCTCGGCAGCCGCCCGCGCCGCCGCTTCGAGCTCACCGTGAACTACCGCAACCCCGCCGAGATCGCCGAGCTGGCGTCGAAGGTCCTCGCCCTCGCCATGCCGGGGTCGCGGTCGCCGAGGGCGGTGCGCTCCACCGGTGTGGAGCCGCGCTTCTGCGTCGCGCAGGGCGCGCCGGGCGAGACCGTGCGCGCGGAGGCGGCCCGGCTGCTGGACCGCGTGGACGGCACCGTCGGCGTGGTCGTCGCCATGCAGCGGCGCGAGGAGGCCCGGCGCTGGCTCGACGGGCTCGGCGACCGCGTGGTGGCGCTCGGCAGCCTGGAGGCCAAGGGCCTGGAGTACGACGCGACGGTCGTGGTCTCCCCGGCGGAGATCGCCGACGAGTCCCCGGCGGGACTGCGGGTCCTGTACGTCGCCCTGACCCGGGCCACGCAGCAGCTGACCGTGGTCTCGGCGGACCGCGACGAGCCGGACGCGGCCGGGGTGCCGGATCTGCTGAGGGACTGAGGGGCCGAGGGGCGCCCGGGGAAAAAAGGGTTGCGCCACGGGAATGGCCTCACCCGATCCGTTTGTTAGCCTTGAACGTGGCACCGGCCCGATCCAAGCCCCCGGGCCCAACCTTAGTCGCTTCGAGCGACCACTTGCCGCGAGGCGAGCATGGCGGGTCGGTGTCACTCAGGCCTGGGAGAGGCCCACCTCACGGGATGTGAGGTGGGCCTCTTTTCTTGCCCGCTTCTTTCCGTCTGCTGGAATACTTCTTCCGCATGCCGATATGAGCCGATGAACAAAACGTCCGCAATCCAGGGCGGCTACCGCGTACTCAGGGGTAGGTGCGACGATCGGACGGCACATTGAGCAGCACGGTAAAAGCAGAGGAAGTCGGCCATGGCAACGGCGCCCAGCGTCTCCTACTCGATGACGATCCGGCTGGAGGTGCCCGCGAGCGGAACCGCCGTATCGCAGCTCACCACGGCCGTGGAGTCCTCCGGAGGCTCGGTGACCGGCCTCGACGTCACCGCGTCCGGCCACGAGAAGCTCCGCATAGACGTCACCATCGCGGCTTCCTCCACCTCGCACGCCGAGGAGATCGTCGAGCAGCTGCGCGGCATCGAGGGCGTCACGCTGGGCAAGGTCTCCGACCGTACGTTCCTGATGCACCTCGGCGGCAAGATCGAGATGGCGTCGAAGCACCCCATCCGCAACCGTGACGACCTGTCCATGGTCTACACGCCGGGCGTGGCCCGGGTGTGCATGGCGATCGCGGAGAACCCCGAGGACGCCCGCCGCCTGACCATCAAGCGCAACTCCGTTGCGGTCGTGACGGACGGCTCCGCGGTGCTGGGTCTGGGCAACATCGGACCGAAGGCCGCGCTGCCGGTGATGGAGGGCAAGGCGGCCCTGTTCAAGCGGTTCGCCGGCATCGACGCCTGGCCGCTCTGCCTGGACACCCAGGACACCGACGCGATCGTGGAGATCGTCAAGGCCATCGCCCCGGGCTTCGCCGGCATCAACCTCGAGGACATCTCCGCCCCCCGCTGCTTCGAGATCGAGGCCCGGCTGCGCGAGGCCCTCGACATCCCCGTCTTCCACGACGACCAGCACGGCACCGCCATCGTCGTCCTCGCCTCCCTGACCAACGCCCTGCGGGTCACCGGCAAGGCCATCGAGAACATCCGGGTCGTCATGTCCGGCGCCGGCGCGGCCGGTACGGCCATCCTGAAGCTGCTGCTGGCCGCCGGGGTGAAGAACGCCGTGGTGGCCGACATCCACGGCGTCGTGCACGCCGGCCGCGCCGATCTCGTCGACGCCGCCCCCGGCTCCGCGCTGCGCTGGATCGCCGACAACACCAACCCCGAGGGCCTCACCGGCACCTTGAAGGAGGCGGTGCGCGGCGCGGACGTCTTCATCGGCGTCTCCGCCCCCAACGTCCTCGACGGCGCCGACGTGGCCGCGATGGCCGAGGACGCGATCGTGTTCGCGCTCGCGAACCCCGACCCCGAGGTGGACCCGGCGATCGCCCGTCAGACGGCGGCCGTCGTGGCCACCGGCCGCTCCGACTTCCCCAACCAGATCAACAACGTGCTGGTCTTCCCGGGCGTCTTCCGCGGCCTGCTCGACGCCCAGTCCCGCACCGTCAACACCGAGATGATGCTCGCCGCCGCCCAGGCCCTGGCCGACGTGGTCACCGAGGACGAGCTCAACCCGAACTACATCATCCCCAGCGTCTTCAACGACAAGGTCGCCGGAGCCGTCGCCGGCGCGGTGCGCGACGCGGCGAAGGCGGCGGGGTCGTCGGCCTCGTAGGGAACCCGGCGCCACCGGCGCCACGGGGGCTGTGAGGATCGCCACGGCCGATTGGAACCGGCGCGTCGGGGCACCCGGAGATCCCGGCCGCCCTCTAGGGTGGCGGCCGGGCCGTGGCGCTCTTCGTGTGACTCCCCGGGGTGTTCTCACGACTCCTGCGGGTGCCGGATTGGCATTACCGCCGCAGGTAGAGGCAGGATGCGTCCCTGGGCGCGAGGGTCTGACGAGGGACCCGGGTCCGGGGACCCACCGAGGAACCTGGCAGCATCGGCTTGGCCGTGCCCGACATGCGGCTCCGCCGCGTGGCACGCCTCAACGGCAAGAAGAACACGGGAGTAACAAAATGAACCGCAGTGAGCTGGTGGCCGCGCTGGCCGACCGCGCCGAGGTGACCCGCAAGGACGCCGACGCCGTGCTGGCCGCGTTCGCCGAGGTCGTCGGCGACATCGTCTCCAAGGGAGACGAGAAGGTCACCGTCCCCGGCTTCCTGACCTTCGAGCGCACCCACCGGGCCGCGCGCACCGCGCGCAACCCGCAGACCGGTGAGCCGATTCAGATCCCGGCGGGGTACAGCGTGAAGGTCTCGGCGGGCTCGAAGCTGAAGGAAGCCGCCAAGGGCAAGTAGCCTTGCCTCTTTTTTAGAGCGTCGTGGGCGACTGCGGGCCGGCCGTGGCCGGTCGCGCAGTTCCCCGCGCCCCTTCGGGGCGCTTGCGCACACGTCGATGGGGCGGCCACCCGAATTCGGGTGGCCGCCCCAAAGACGTGTGCGCGGACACCCGTCGGCCGAGGGC
>NZ_JBEORT010000089.1:0-27966 GCF_040302425.1 Streptomyces sp. NPDC126497 | reverse complement strand
CCGGCTGCGCGGCGTCGCGCGGGACGCCGGGGTCGCCGACCGGGTCCGGTTCACCGGCGGGGCGGACGCCGGGCGGGTGCCGGCGCTGCTGCGCTCCGCCGACGTGGTGCTGTGCCCCGCCGACTACGAGCCCTTCGGGATCGTCCCGCTGGAGGCCATGGCCTGCGGCCGTCCGGTGGTGGCCAGCGCGGTCGGCGGTCAGCTCGACACGGTCGCCGACCCCGGCACCGGCCGGCTGGTGCCGCCCGGCGATCCCGGGGCACTGGCCCGGGCCGTGGCCGGCCTGCTCGCCGATCCGGCGGCCCGTCGGGCGTGCGGGGCGGCCGGCCGCCGCCGGGTGCTCAGCCGCTACGGCTGGGCGCGGATCGCCGCGGCCACCGAGGAGGCGTACTGCGAGGTCCTCGACCCCGAGCCCGCCGCGACCGGGGCCGGCTGACCCGCCGGCACCCGACCCTGGAAGGAGGTGCGGGTCCCACTGCCGTCCCCCCGAGGCGGTGCGCCCGGAACACCATGACCGAACACCCCGCGCTCGACGCCGCCCGGTCGCACTGCCGGTCGCTCCAGGAGGCCCTCGACGGCTTCCACCGGGACGGCCTGCCCCGGATCGCCGACTGGGGCGGCCGCCTCGCCGCCGTGCTGACCGGCGGCGGGCGGCTGCTGGCCGCCGGCAACGGCGGCAGTGCCGCCCAGGCCCAGCACCTGACCGCCGAGCTGGTCGGCCGCTACC
The DNA here is from genome assembly GCF_040302425.1 of Streptomyces sp. NPDC126497. Classification (NCBI taxonomy): domain Bacteria; kingdom Bacillati; phylum Actinomycetota; class Actinomycetes; order Kitasatosporales; family Streptomycetaceae; genus Streptomyces; species Streptomyces sp. NPDC126497. Next base: position 27,239 of record NZ_JBEORT010000089.1, on the reverse strand, counting down.
GCCGGGAGCGGCGCGCCTATTCGGCGCTCGCCCTGCACGCGGAGACCTCCAGCGTCACCGCCATCGGCAACGACTACGGCTTCGACCACGTGTACGCCCGTCAGGTGACCGCCCACGGGCGGCCCGGCGACGTGCTGATGCTGCTGTCCACCTCGGGACGCAGCGCCAATCTGATCGCGGCGGCGGTGACCGCCCGGCGGGCCGGACTGCGGGTCTGGGCGCTCACCGGGACCGGCCCGAACCCCCTGGCGGAGGCCGCGGACGAGGCGCTGTGCGTGACGGCCGGCAGCGCCGCGACCGTCCAGGAGACGCACCTGGTCGCCGTCCATCTGCTCTGCGAGTGTTTCGACGCCGCCGTGGCCGCGCCCCTCGCGCGCAGTGCGGCGGCCGTCCCCGGGAGGATGTCATGACCGGTCCGAAGCCGCTGGTGGTGGTGGGGGACGTCCTGCTCGACGAGGACATCGAGGGGGTCGCGACCCGGCTGGCCCCGGACGCGCCCGCCCCGGTCGTCGACGTCACCGCCGACCGCCGGCATCCGGGCGGGGCCGGGCTGGCCGCCGCGCTCGCCGCCCGCGACGGCCGGGACGTGGTGCTGGTGACCGCGCTCGGCGACGATCCGGACAGCGAGGCCGTGCGCCGGGAGCTCGGCGACCGGGTCCGGCTCCTCGAGCTGCCGCTGCACGGCACCCTGCCGGTGAAGACGCGGGTGCTGGCGGGCGGGAGGCCCGTGGTGCGCATCGACCGGGGCGGCGGGACGCCGGGCGAGCCGGACGACGCGGTGCGCGAGGCGCTCGCGGGCGCGCACGCCGTCCTCGTCGCGGACTACGGGCGGCACACCGCCGGGGCCGTGCGCCCCCAGCTGGAGGACGCGGCCCGGCACACGCCGCTGGTGTGGGACCCGCACCCCAAGGGCGACCCCCCGGTACCGGGGGCGCGCCTGGTCACGCCCAACGCGGCGGAGGCGGTCGCCCTGTGCGCGGGTGCGCCCGGGGACGCGGGGGCGTCCGGGGCGTCGTTGGGGGCCTTCGCGGAGCGCGGGGCGGAGCTGGCGGAGCGCTGGCGTGCGGCGGGTGTCGCCGTGACGCTCGGGGACCGCGGGGTGCTGCTGACCCGGCCGGGCGGGGGGACGCCGATGCTGATCCCGGCGCCGTTCCGGGCGGAGGGGGATCCGTGCGGCGCGGGCGACTGCTTCGCGGCGACGACAGTCGCGGCGCTGGCCGACGGGCTGCTCCCGGAGGAGGCGCTGCAGCGGGCGGTCGCCGAGGCCGCGGCGTTCGTCGCGGCGGGCGGGGCGGGGAATCCGGACCTGTGGCGCGCGCCGGCCGTGCCCGGGCCCGCGCGGGATCCGGCCGCCGACGCGTTCGAGCTGGCGGAGCGGGTGCGGGCGCGCGGGGGGACGGTGGTCGCCACCGGCGGCTGCTTCGACCTGGTGCACGCGGGTCACATCGGGCTGCTGGAGAGTGCCCGGCGGGTCGGCGACTGTCTGATCGTGTGCCTGAACTCCGACGCGTCGGTCACGCGCCGGAAGGGGGCGGGGCGGCCGCTGACGCCGGTGGCGGACCGGGCGCGGGTGCTGGCGGCGCTGGGGAGCGTGGACGCGGTGGTGGTGTTCGAGGAGGACACGCCGGAGGCCGTGCTGGGGCGGTTGCGGCCCGACGTGTGGGTGAAGGGCGGGGACTACTCCGTGCAGGAGCTGCCGGAGGCGGAGGTGCTGCGGGCGTGGGGCGGGCAGGCGGTGGTGCTGCCGTATCTGGACGGGCGGTCCACGACCGCGCTGGCCCGGCGGGCGGCCCGGGCGGCGGCGGTGGCTCTGCGGGCGTCGGACGGGTGAGCGGAAGGGGTGGGGCGGGACGGTCTTCCGCCCCACCCCCCCGCCGCCCCTTTCCGTCCCGTCCCCGGGGGCTGCGTCCCCGGACGGGCCGGTCCCGCTCACGCCGCTGTTTCCAGGGCCTCGGGGCGGAGGACGGCCGGAATCCGGGTGCGGCGGGTGTGGAGGAGGTGGCCGGTCGCGATCGACGCGGCGATGACCAGACCGCCGGCGATCAGGGCGCCGCGCGGGCCGGCCAGCTCCATGAGGAGGCCCAGGGCGGGCGGGCCGCCCAGGCTCCACACGGTGCCGACGCTGCCCCAGACGCCGAGCACGCGACCGCGCAGATGGGCGGGCGGATCGGTCTGCAGGACGGCCGTCCCGGCGGTGTCGGAGACGGACTCGACGACGGCCATGGGCAGGACCAGCACCAGCAGCACCGCCAGCGACGGTGACATCCCCGCCACCACCTGCAGCAGCGCGCCCGTCGCCGCGAGGGCGCCGACCAGCCGCACGGACGGCCTGCGCAGCCGCGCGCCGAGCACCGCGCCGAGGATGCCACCGACCGCGAGGACGGTGGACACCGTGCCGAACGCCCCGGCGCCGCCCGCGAGCGGCCCGGTGACCAGGACGGCCAGCGTGAGCCCGTAGTTGCGGCCGAAGACCGCGCTGACGCCGGTGACCCCGGCGAGCGCGAGCAGCCGGGGCCGGCGGACGAAGAAGGCGAGTCCCTCACGGACGGTCATGGCGCTCCGCGGGCGCGCGCCCTTCTCGACGACCTGCCGGACCGCTCCCGCCGCCGGACGCAGGAACGGAATGACCGCGGTCACGAACAGGAAGGAGAAGCCGTTGGCGAAGTAGGCGGCGGCCGTGCCGAGGAACCCGACGGTCACGCCGGCGAGCGCGGCGCCCGCGAGCCGGCCCGCGTTGAACACCAGCGCGCCCACACCGATGGCGGAGGGCACGTCCTCGGCGGGGACGAGGTCGTTGCCCAGCAGGGCACAGGCCGGGTTGTCGACGGTGGCGACGACGCCGGTGACGGCGGCCAGCACCATCAGGGACGTCATGTCGAGCCGGCCGAGCGCCACCAGGGTGGCCGTGGTGAACGCGATCAGGGCCAGCAGCGCCTGGCTGACGGCGGCCGTCGGCTTCCGGGGCCAGCGGTCGACCGCCGCGCCGCCGAGGACGCTCATGAGCAGGGCCGGGGCGGCCTGCACGGACATGGACAGACCCGTGGCGGCGGCGGATCCGGTGATCTGCAGGACCAGCAGGTTCTGCACCGTGAGCTGCATCCACGTGCCGGCGTTCGACACGAAGTTCGCGACGGACCACCAGCGCATGCTGCGGTGCCGCAGGGAGCGCCAGGGCGAGCGGGATCCGGGCTGGGCGGGGGCGGGCGGGGAAGACACAGGGGCGCCACTCGGAAGGACGAGTCGGAGGACTCAACGAAGGGGTGCGGGAAGCGGAACGCCGGCTGCGCTGCGCGGCGGCTCCCGTCACCCGGACAGGGCGCGGCCCATCGTGGCAGAAGGGACGGCCGAGTCATTTCCGAGCGACCGGGGATCACGGGGGTGCGGGCGTCAAGGGGACGGTGCGGGCGGGGACTTGGGGCGCGAGTGTGGTTGCTCACAACGACCGGGGACGGACGGGGGCGGGGGCGGGCCCGGCGTCGGACCGCCGGGCCCGCCCCCGCCCCGCATGCCCCTTGCGCGCCCCCGCGTCAGTCGAGCTTCCCGCGTCCGCTCAGCGCGTCCCGGACCCGGTCCACCATCCCGGCGCCCGGCGCCAGCAGCTTGTTCGCCGGGGGCTTGTCCGGGGCGGCCGGGTGCGGTCGGGTGGGGGCCGTCTTCTTCGCCTGCCGGATCTTGTCACCGAGCCGGTCCAGCGCCTCCGGTGAGCAGGAGGCGCGCAGCATCGGGAACAGGTTCTGCTCCTCGTCGGCGACGTGCTCGCGGATCTCGCTCATCAGCATGCCGATGAGCCGGTCGAACTCGGGGTCGCCCGCGTCGAGGCCCTCGAGGTCCTTCATCGTCCGCTCGGCCGTGGCGTGGTCCTCGAGCTCGCGGTCGGCCAGCGCGTCCCCGTTCTCCACGTGCTCCCGCACGGCCGGGTAGAGGTAGGCCTCCTCGGCCACCGAGTGCCGGATCAGCTCGATGGTGGCCTGGTCGGCGTACACCTTGCGGTCCTTGTGGCCCGGCGGCAGTTCCTCGATCTTGCCGAAGAGTTCCTCGACCTCCCGGTGATCGGTCACCAGTTCGTCGATGACGTTGCCTCCGTGTCCCATGTCCTTCACCTCCGGTTCGTGGTGGCACCCGGCCGGGTCCACCCGCCCACGGGTCCCCCGGCCGCCGGGGAGCTAACGCGGTCCGGCCCGTCAGCGGGGCAGCTTGGACCGGACCCGGCCGGCCGCCGCGGCGGGTTTGGCCCCGGCGCGGAAGGACCGGCGCGCGAGACGGGCGTCGCGCCGCAGGTCCTGCGCGGCGTGCCGGCTCCGCCAGAGCAGCGAGGGGGCGGCTCCGGTGTCGTCGGCGGCGATCAGCAGACCGCCGAGCATGGACAGGTTCTTCAGGAAGTGGATGCGCTGCTGCATGCGCTGCTCGGGGTCCTCCTCCTCCCAGAAGCGGTGGGCGGCCAGCGTCGTGGGCACGAGCGTGACGGCGACGGCGAGCGCGGCCGGGCGGGACAGGCGTCCGGTGGCCAGCAGCAGACCGCCCACGACCTGGACGGCGCCGCTGAGGCGCACGGCGTCCTCGGTGCGGTCCGGCAGCACCGCGACGCGGTCGGTGACGGGCTTGACGACGGACTCGGCGACCGGGGCGACGTTCTGGGGGTTGCGGACCGAATCCAGCCCGCCCGCGACGAACATCGACGCCAGCATCGGCCGGCCGAGGACGCGCAACAGACTCATGCCTTCTCCTGGGAGTGAGGGTGGTGGGGTGCGCCGGGTTCCCCGCCGGGCGGGGGCCATTCGGCGCACCCTCACCAGAAGCGGGTGGTGAGCGCGGGCTGATGGACGGCGTGGACGGCGTCGCGCAGGCGCAGGGCGACGCCGATGACGGCGCGCAGGGCCGAGGGACGGACGGTCTGGGCGGTCTCCGCGGCCAGGACCAGCAGGCAGCCCGCCGCCTGTTCCACCACGGACACCGGGAGGGTGCAGTCGCCGTCGGCGGCCGCGCGGAACGCCTTCAGCGGGGTTCCGGCCCCGTCGACGGTGCGCCTGGCCGCCTGCTCCAGATGCTGTGCGGCCTGCTCGCACAGCGCGGCGGGCAGGGTGAGGGTGCGCTGGAACGATGAACTCGTCATGCTCCGAGTGCTCCCCCGGCGCGGTTTCCTTCGATCGGCGGCCACCGGGATTTCACCGTCCCGCGTGACCGGCCGGCGGTGCACGCGGACCGCCGCGGGGCCCGTACCCTGGGCGCGACCGCTCGTCCGCGCGCCCGCAGGTGAGGAGCCCGCCCATGAGTCCGTTCCCCGGCCCGCCGGACCGCGACGGTGACGGGCCGGGGGCCGTGGCGGCCCGGTTCACCGGGCGGAGGGCGGCCGGGGTGCGCACGCTGTCCGGTTCGCTCGCCGAGGTCGTCCTCGACGACGGCCGGGTGGTGGTCGTCAAGAGCGCCGACGGCGCGGGGGCCGTGCGCGCCGAGGCGGCGGGGCTGCGCTGGCTGGCCGGGGCCGGGGCGGTGCGGGTGCCGGCGGTGCACGGTCACGACGCGCGCCGGCTGGTCGTCGACCGGGTGGCGCAGGGCCCGCCCGGACGGGACGCGGCGCTGCGCTTCGGCCGGGAGCTGGCCGCGCTGCACGCCGCCGGCGCGCCGGCCTTCGGGGCACCGCCGCCCGGCGGCCCGGTGGAGGCGTTCATCGGGCTCGCCCCGATGCGCAACGTCACCGGCGACGACTGGCCCGGCTGGTACGCCGAGCACCGGGTCCTGCCGTATCTGCGCCGGGCGGTCGACGACGGCGCCGTCACCACCGGGGAGGCGGGTGTCGTCGAGCGGGTCTGCGAGCGGCTGCCGGAACTCGCCGGGCCCGCCGAGCCGCCCGCGCGGCTGCACGGCGACCTGTGGAACGGCAATGTGCTCTGGGGCGCCGACGGACACGTCCGGCTGATCGACCCGGCCGCCCACGGCGGGCACCGGGAGACCGACCTCGCGATGCTCGCCCTGTTCGGCTGCCCCCATCTGGACGCGGTGCTGGACGGCTACCGGGAGGTGGCACCGCTCGCCGACGGGTGGCGCACGCGCGTCGGCGTGCACCAGCTGTTCCCCCTGCTGGTGCACGCCGTGCTGTTCGGACGCGGTTACGCCGGGCGGGTGCTCGCGGCGGCGCGGTCGGCGGACCGCTCCTAGCGGGTCACCACGTGCCGCTCGTCGGGGACGCAGTGGGTCATGGTGAGTCCCTCCACGTCACGGGGCGGGTTGTCGCCCAGGCTGGCCAGCCGCTTGCGGTCCTCCTCGGTGAGGTCCTGGCTCGCCAGGGGCTCCAGGTGGGCGACGTCCTCCGGCATGATCCCGAGGCCCTCGCCGACCCTGCGCCCGAGGTCGTTCTCGACCAGCAGGAAGTGCCACACCATGCGCTCCTGGACCGGCCGGTCGCACTGCGAGATCAGATCGACGAAGTTCTTCACCAGGTCGTCGCGCTCCCAGTCCTCCATGAGCAGGTAGCGCTGGCCGGCCTGCAGGTAGTCATTGGTGCGCTCGATGCGCTTGCGGGTGAGCCGGCCCCGGACCTCCGGGCCCTGCTCGTCGTGGGTCGGGTACTGGGCCTCCCTCAGGCCGCCGGTGATCGACGGCTCGTAGTTGACGTGCGGGTTCTCGCCCGCCCCGTCCTGGTGGTACGTCATCAGGCCGTCGCGCTGGTTGGTGCGCACCTCGGCGTTCTTGGCCTGGTTGACCGGCAGCTGCAGGTAGTTCGGGCCGACCCGGTAGCGCTGGGTGTCGCTGTAGGAGAAGGTCCGGCCGACGAGCATCTTGTCGTCGGAGAAGTCCAGGCCGTCGACGAGGACGCCGGTGCCGAAGGAGATCTGCTCGTTCTCGGCGAAGAAGTTGTCCGGCATCCGGTCCAGCACCATGCGGCCGACCGGCTTCGGCGGGAAGTCCTGCTCGGGCCAGGTCTTGGTGTCGTCCAGCGGGTCGAAGTCCAGCTCCGGGTGCTCGTGGTCGTCCATCATCTGGACGAGCAGCTCCCACTCGGGGTACTCGCCGCGCTCCACCGCCTCGTAGAGGTCCTTGGTGGCGTGGCCGAGGGAGCCGGCCTGGACGTTCGACGCGTCCTCGACGGTCATGCTGCGCACGCCCTGCTTGGGCATCCAGTGGTACTTGACCAGCTTGGTCCCGCCCTCGGCGTTCACCCACTTGTAGGTGTTCACGCCGAAGCCCTGCATGTGGCGGTAGTCCGCCGGGATGCCGCGCGGGCTGAACAGGTTGACCAGCATGTGCATGCACTCCGGCGTCTGCGACATGAAGTCGAAGATGCGGCGCGGCTGCTGCTCGAAGGTGACCGGGTCGGGCTTGAGGGCGTGGATGACGTCGGGGAACTTGATGGCGTCCCGGATGAAGAAGACGCCCAGGTTGTTGCCGACGAGGTCCCAGTTGCCGTCCTCGGTGTAGAACTTCACCGCGAAGCCGCGGGGGTCGCGGGCGGCCTCGGAGGAGTCGCGCCCGCCGATCACGGTGGAGAAGCGGACGGCCACGTCCGTGCGCTTGCCCTCCTCCTGGAAGAGCTTGGCCCGCGTGTAGCGGGAGATCGGCTCGTCGCCCCACTTCCCGTACGCCTCGAAGTAGCCGTACGCGGTGACGCCGCGGGCGTGCACCACGCGCTCGGGGATGCGTTCCCGGTCGAAGTGGCTGATCTTCTCCAGGAACTGGTAGTTCTCCAGCGTGGCCGGTCCGCGGGAGCCGACGGTGCGCTGGTTCTGGTTGTCGTAGACCGGATGGCCCTGCCGGTTGGTGAGTACCTTGCGGTCGTCGCCCGGAGCGGGTCCCCGGCTCGAAACGTCCGTCATGATCGTGGGCTCCTTGCGCTGCTCGTGGCCGGTGACGGGCCGGAACACGACCGCTTCCGGCCGCCGGCCGGTCCTGGCGGGCAGCCCGGGTACCCGGTGCCGCGGCGTCATTCACCCGCCCTCGTCCCCTGTGCGGGAGACGTCGGGCGCAGGCGCCCGGGCACCGGTCACGTCCCGTCGGTGGCGTGCGTACGAGGGCCATGCTGCCGCGCGTCCGTGCGTCCGGCGACCCGGGGAGCCGCCGGGCGCGGCGGTCGGGTGAGAGGGCGGCCCGGGGAGCGGCGGGCGCCGCCGTGGCCGCGCGGACCGGGCGACCGCCCGGCGACGGGCGGCGGGACGGGTCCGGGGCGCTCCCGGTGCCGCTCCCGGAGCTCGGGCCCGCCGGCGCCGACCGGTGGCGCGGCGGCCGCCCGGGACGGCGGACGACGGCGCGGGCCCGGCCGCCGCGGTCGCGCGCGACGGCCGGGCCCGGCGGAGCGGCGTGCTCAGCCGCCGTCCAGGCGTGCGCGCAGCAGTCCCTTGCCGAGTTCCGCGCCCTTGCGGCTGTCCGCCTGGGCCTTGCGGAACAGGTCGGCGACCTCGGTGTCCCCGGCCCGTTCGGCGTCCTGGACGTAGCCCTCCAGACGCAGTGCGTTGCTCAGGCACGCCTCGACGTACCAGATCAGGTTGTAGTCCTTGTCCTGCGTGCCGGTGGCGCCGCCGGTCTCCGTCTCGCTGGTCATCCGGGCCTCCTCGTCGCGGTGCTCGTCACGGGCCCGCCCCCGGCGCTCGGTGCCGGGGAACGTGCCTCCACAGCCGCGGACGGGTACCCCTTCCCGCCGGGGACACACCGAAGGGGGGCGCGACCGGTCCCCCGTTCCGGTCGTGCCCCCGCCTGTGCCGAAACTATGCGCTGCGGGGCGGGCTTGTGTACCGCACCGGTGCCCGCTGCGGCCGCCGGAGGGCTCATCCGTGCACAACCGAGTCCGAAAAGCCCGGTTCACCCGCCCGCGAGCACCGGTTGTTCCAGGTCACCCACCGCCAGATGGGCCAGCACGACCTCGTACAGGTCGGCCCCGGCGGCCAGCAGCTGGCGTTCCAGGACCGGTTCGGCACCGCGCACGTGTTCGCGCACGGTCTGGGCGTGGACGCCCAGGCTCTGCGCGGCCCGCTCGGCGTTGCCCCCGGCGGCGATCCAGGCGCGCAGGGTGCGGCGCACCCTGCGGGTGTCCCGGTCCAGCCTCCCCAGCAGCTCCCGCGCCCAGCCGCCGACGGCGGGGCCGGCCAGCAGGTCGGCGAGGCCCGGGGAGTGCGCCGCCGGGTCGTCCGACGTCCGCCCGTCCAGGACGTTGACCTGGGTGTGGAGCGCCAGGTGCACCACGGCGCGGGTGGTGACGTCGTCGAAGTCGACACCGAGCATGGCCTCGACGCGTTCCATGCGGGCCCGCACGGTGTTGCGGCTGACGCCGAGGATCTTGGCGGTGTTGACGGCGGTGAACTCCAGGCCGAGGCGGGTGGTGGCGAGGAGTTCGGCGCGGGTGTGGTGGGCCAGCGCGTCCAGCGGACGCAGGACCCGGGCCGCCCAGCCGCGCAGCGCGACGGGGTCCATCAGCCGCTCCGGGTGGGTGCGTTCGGCGTACACGGCCGTCTTGTCGGGCCGGAAGCGCGCCACCGCGAGCGCGCTGACGGCCTGCCCGTACGCGGTGGCGGTACGGGCGAGGCTCTGCCACACGCTGCCGCCGAGGAAGGTGTCCGGGTGCCGTTCGACCAGCGACCGCAGCTCACCGGCGGTGGTCTCGCGGGGGCTGACGACGATCACGTGGCCGTCCATCGCCGGGCAGCGCACCACCAGCGCCTCCTCGCGCGTGGTGTCCAGGCACTCCGCCGCCAGCCGGTCGCGCAGGGCGGGCGCGGACTCGACGACGTAGACACAGGCCCTGTCGGCGTCGAGCAGTCCGGGCCAGAGCCCGGCGGCGACCCGGCGGGCGGCGACGGTGTCCTCGACCATCAGCAGCTGCAGGATCGCCAGCCGCAGGTCGGCGGTGGCCCGGCGCAGCCGGTGCCCGGCGGCGGTGGTCCCGTGGGCGGTCAGCAGGAGTTCGATCACCTGGGCGGTGTGGGTGACGACGTCGGAGGCGTGCCGGTCGAAGGGGGTCTCGCGGGAGACGGCCAGCACGCAGGTCCCCGAGGGATGCCCGATCCTGACCAGGCGCTGGTGGCGCCCGTCCCCCTCCCAGGCGGCGGAGGCGATCCGGCCGGAGCCGAGATCGGCGACGAGGGACTCGTCCAGCGGCAGCCCGGTCCCGGCGAGGAGTGTGCCGGCGGCGTCCCGGAGGGCCGCCTCCGCCCGCACGGTGGCGGCCAGCCAGTCGACGACCCGGCCGACGTCCCGGCCGGCCGGGCGCAGGTGCTCGAGGAGTTCCTGCGCCCACCCCGGATGCTCCCCGGCCGCCGCCGGTGTCCGCCGGATCCCGTCCTCACGGCCTGCCACCCCGGCCCTCCCCGTCCGCTCGTCGTCCCCGGCCCAGGGCGGGGACGTTACCCCACCCGTGCGCGCGGCTCATCCCGGCGCGTCCGCGGGTGCGGGGCGGCATAAGCTCGGTGAATGGCGAAGTACTTCGACGTGCACCCCGACAACCCCCAGCCGCGCACCATCGCGCAGGTCGCCGACAGCATCCGCTCCGACGCCCTCGTCGCGTACCCCACGGACTCCTGTTACGCACTCGGCTGCCGCCTGGGCAGCCGTTCCGGCATCGACCGGATCCGCACGATCCGCAAACTGGACGACCGGCACCACTTCACCCTGATGTGCCGGGACTTCGCGCAGCTCGGCCAGTTCGTACGGATCGACAACGACGTGTTCCGGGCGGTGAAGGCGTCGACCCCGGGCAGCTACACCTTCATCCTGCCCGCGACGAAGGAGGTGCCGCGCATGCTGATGCACCCCAAGAAGAAGACGGTCGGCGTGCGCATCCCCGACCACGTCGTCACCCAGGCCCTGCTGGCGGAGCTCGGCGAGCCGCTGCTGTCCAGCACCCTGCTGCTGCCCGGCGAGGACGAGCCGATGACCCAGGGCTGGGAGATCAAGGACCTGCTCGACCACCAGGTGGACGCGGTGCTCGACTCCGGCGACTGCGGCACCGAGCCGACCACGGTGATCGACTTCTCGGGCGGCGAGGCGGAGATCGTGCGCCGGGGCGCCGGCGACGTCACCCGGTTCGAGTGAGGGGCGCCGCCCGGCCCGCCGGCGCGCCCCTTCCGACCGTCGCCCCCAACTCGTATCCGCACGGCGGGGGTTCACCGGCACCCCGCCCTCCGGCCCGCCCCGGCACCGTTGTTACGGTGCACCGGTGTCCGAATCCTCACGTGATACCGCCGAGGGCGCCGGCTGGGGCGCCGCCGAACCCGGTGCCTACCGGCGGCTGATGCCGCACCGGGCCGAGAAGATCTCCTGGTTCGACCCGAGAATGCTGTGGGCCGCCCGCAACGGGGTGCTGGCCTCCTGGCTCGGCGATCCCACGGGAGAGACCCGCAGCCGCTGGGTGGCCCAGCGGGCGGCGGCCGGCGCGCCCGCCGACAAGGTGATCCGGCGCGACGACCCGGACCGGTTCTCGTTCCTGGTGATCGGCGACACCGGCGAGGGCGGCGAGGGCCAGTACGCGGTCGTGCCCGGCCTGCTGGAGGAGGGCCGGGACACCGCCTTCGCCGTGCTCGCCAGCGACGTGATCTACCCGGTGGGCAGCGCCGACGACTACGCCGACAAGTTCTTCCGCCCGTACCGGGACTACCCGGCGCCGGTCTACGCGATACCGGGCAACCACGACTGGTACGAGGACCTCGGCGGCTTCATGCGCGTCTTCTGCGGCGACGCCCCGCCGCTGCCGCCCGGTCCGGCGCCGCGCCCGCTCAGCCGCGCCCGGCTGCGCTCCCTGCTGTGGCACCGGCCCCGTGCCGGGGACGGCGGGCGCCTGGACGAGGCACGGGCGATGCGCTCCGCGCCCGCCCAGCAAGCGGTGCAGCCGGGGCCGTACTGGGCGATCGACGCCGGACCGGTGCGGATCGTCGGCATCGACACGGGGCTGCTGGGCACCGTCGACGCCGAGCAGGGCGCGTGGCTGCGCGAGGTCTCCCGCGGCCCGCGTCCGAAGATCCTCGTCACGGGCTCGCCCCTGTACGTGGACGGCGAGCACCATCCGTGCCCGATCGAGGGCGGCGGCACCGTCGACGACGTCGTCCGCGACCCCGCCCACCACTACGTGGCCGCGATAGGCGGCGACATCCACAACTACCAGCGCTACCCGGTGCGGCTGGACGACGGGCGCACCCTGCAGTACGTGGTGGCGGGCGGCGGCGGCGCGTTCACCCACGCCACGCACACCATCCCCCGGGTGGACGTCGCCGGTGTCACCGAGCGGGACTTCCGCTGCTATCCGCTGCGCGGCGACTCCCTCGCCTTCTACAGCGCCCTGTACGGGCGCCGGCTGCGGCTGCGCCGCTTCTTCGCCCTCACCGACACCGAGGCGATGGCCGTGGTCGCCGAACGCCTCGGCATCGGTCCCACCCGCACCCCGGGCGCGGTGCCGCGGGTCACCCGCCGGATGCGGCTGGTCGCCGGGCTGCTCGGCACCGGCCGCCGGCCCGACCGGGGCAAGCGGCTGCGGCTGCCCGTGCGCAAGGCCTACACGTCGCTGTTCTCACCGGGCTCGGCCACCTACAGCCCGCCGTTCTTCAAGTGCTTCCTGCGGCTGGACGTGAGCCCGGAGGCGGTCCGGCTGCGCTGTCACGCGGCCACCGGGCTCCGCGCGCAGGAGGCCGACCCGCCGGTCGAGGACGAGGTGACCATCCCCCTGGGGTGAGCGCGGGCCCGCTACCAGCGGCCCGGCGCGGTACCGGTGAGGGGACGCGAGGGCCGGCCGTCCACGCCCACCGGGACGTCTCCGGCGAGCATCACCCGGTGCATGATCCGCGGGTGGCCGAGGTGGGCGGCGTCGCCGGGGGCCAGGTGGATGGTGGCCCGGTTGTCCCAGAACGCCACGCTGCCCGGCTCCCAGCGGAACCGCACGGTGTACTCGGGGCGGGTCGCCTGCTCGAGGAGCATCTCCAGGACGGCCGCGCTCTCGGGGCGGGACAGGCCGCTGATCTGCTCGACGTAGTACCCGTTGACGAACAGCACCCGTTCCCCGGTCTCCGGGTGGACGCGCACCAGCGGGTGTTCGGAGGCCGTCTGGTGGTCCAGCAGATGGCGCAGGTAGGCGTCGTCACCGGGACGGGGCTGGTAGCCGACCCCCAGCCGGTGCTCGGCGCGCAGCCGGTCGGCGAACTCCCGCACCGGGGCGGACAGCCCGGCGTACGCCGCGGCCAGGTTCGACCAGGTGGTGTCGCCGCCGTAGGGCGGGACGGTCTCGGCGCGCAGGATCGTCGCGGCCGGCGGGTCGACCCGGGCGCCGTGGTCGCAGTGCCAGCCTCGCAGCAGGGTGTGGCGGCGGCGCCGCAGCCACTCGTCGTGCTCCATGCCGAACCGTCCGCCGAGCTCCAGCCGGTCGGCGGTGGTCTCGACCTCGGGGAAGTCCGCCGGTGAGGCCTTGCCGCGCCGGGGCGGCACGACCGGTTCACCGAAGCGGCGGGCCAGCGCCACATGGCCGGCGTGGTCGAGGCGCTGACCGCGGAAGAACACCACCTTCCAGCGCAGCACCGCCGCCCTGATGCCGGCGGTCACGGCGTCGTCGAGGTCACCGGCGAGGTCGACACCGGTGATCTCGGCCCCGATGTGCCCGGCCACCGGACGCACCTCCACCGCCGTGCCCCCGCCCGTGCCGTACCCGTCCGTCGTCATGCGCCCTCCGCTCCGTCGGTCGTCACCACCGGTGTCGTACCCGTCCGGTTGATCATCGACCCCCTCGTCCCCGACGCTGGGAGGACGACACTGTCAACGGGAAGGCACCCCGGTGAGCGGCATTCCGAGTCACACCCTCAACGACGGCACGACGATCCCCGCCCTGGGCCTGGGCACCTGGCCGATGGACGACGCCGAGGCGGAGCGGGCGGTGGCCGAGGCCCTGGAGGCGGGCTACCGCCTCGTCGACACGGCGGCCAACTACCGCAACGAGACCGGTGTCGGCCGTGCCGTGGCCCGGGCCGGCGTCCCGCGCGAGGAGATCGTCGTGACGACGAAGCTCCCGGGCCGGCACCACGGCTACGAGGAGACCCTCGCCTCCTTCGAGGAGTCCCGCGCCCGGCTCGGCCTGGAGTACGTCGACCTCTACCTGATCCACTGGCCGCTCCCCCGCGTCGACCGGTACGCCGACTCCTGGAGGGCCATGGTCGAGCTGCGCGAGGAGGGCCTGGTCCGGTCGATCGGCGTCTCCAACTTCACGCCCGCGCACATCGAGCGGCTGGAGCGGGAGACCGGGGTGCTGCCCTCGGTCAACCAGGTCGAGCTGCACCCCTTCTTCCCCCAGGAGGACCTGCGCGCGTACCACGCCGACAAGGGTGTGCTGATCGAGAGCTGGAGCCCGCTGGGCCGTGGCTCGACGCTCCTGGACGACCTGGCCGTGGGCGCCGTCGCCGAGGCGCACGGGGTCACCCCGGCCCAGGCGGTGCTGCGCTGGCACATCCAGCTGGGTGTGCTCCCCGTGCCCAAGTCGTCCGACCCGGGGCGGCAGCGCGCCAACCTCGACGTGTTCGGCTTCGAGCTGGACGCCGCCCAGATGCGGACGATCACCGACCGCGCCCACCGGCGGATCGGCGGGGACCCGGAGACGCACGAGGAGTTCTGACCTCCGGCCGGGCGTCCCGGTCCGCGCGTGGCGGTGACGTACCGAGGGGGGCGGTGCGGTGGACGGCCGGTCACGGCTGCGGCAGTGGCTGTTCCGCCCAGATCGTCTTGCCGCCGTCCGTGTGGCGGCTGCCCCAGCGCTGGGTGAGCTGGGCCACCAGCAGCAGTCCGCGGCCGCCCTCGTCGAAGGCGTGGGCGCGGCGCAGGTGCGGTGAGGTGGGGCTGGCGTCGGCGACCTCGCAGATCAGGGTGCGGTCGCGGATCAGCCGCAGCTGGACGGGGGGCGCCCCGTACCGGAGCGCGTTGGTGACCAGTTCGCTGACGACGAGTTCGGTGACGAAGGCGGTCTCGTCCAGCCCCCACGCGGCCAGCCGCTCCCCGGCCCACTCCCGGGCGGCGGCCACCTCCTCGGGATCCGGCCGCACGTCCCTCGTGGCGACCCGGTCGGCGCCCAGGGCCCGGGTGCGGGCCAGCAGCAGCGCCACGTCGTCGCCGGGCTCCTCGGGCAGGACGGCCTTCAGCACGCCGTCGCAGAGGGACTCCAGGGAACCGGCGGGCACCGACAGGGCGCTGCGCAGCTCCTCGGTGGCGCGGTCGATGTCGCGGTCGCGGCCCTCGATCAGTCCGTCGGTGTAGAGGGCGACGACGGAGCCCTCGGGCACGGCGATCTCCGTCGCCTCGAACGGCAGCCCTCCGACCCCCAGGGGCGGCCCCGCGTTCACGCGCAGGAACCGGGACGTCCCGTCGGGCAGCACGAGGACGGGCGCGGGGTGTCCGGCGGCGGCCGCGGTCAGCCGGCCGGAGACGGGGTCGTAGACGGCGTACAGGCAGGTGGATCCCAGTTCGGCGATGTCCTCGCGGGCGTCGGCGGCGAGGTGGGTGACCAGGTCGTCGAGGTGGGTGAGGAGTTCGTCGGGCGGGAGGTCCACGTCGGCGAGGGTGCGCACGGCCGTGCACAGCCGGCCCATGGTCGCCGTGGAGGGGATGCCGTGGCCGACCACGTCGCCCACGACCAGGGCGACCCGGCTGCCGGCCAGCGGGATGACGTCGAACCAGTCGCCGCCGATGCCGGCCGCCGACACGGAGGGCAGATAGCGGTGGGCGACCTCGACGGCGGCCTGCCCGGGCAGCTCCTTCGGCAGCAGGCTGTGCTGGAGGGTCAGCGCGGTGGCGCGTTCGCGGGCGAAGCGGCGGGCGTTGTCGACGCTGAGGGCGGCGCGGCTGGCGAGTTCCTCGGCGAGAACGGCGTCGTCGGGGGCGTACCCCTCGGGGTGGACGTTGCGGACGGCGACCGCGACGCCGAGGACGGTGCCGCGGGCGCGCAGCGGCACGGCCAGCAGCGAGTGGACGTCGGCGATGCGGGGGCCGCCGGCCGGGGCGGGTGCGACGCGTTCGGCCGCCCACTGCTCGAAGCCCGGCTCGCCGGCGCGGGCGAGCACCGCCCTGCACTCCCGCAGTGCCAGCGCGGGCAGGGAGCGGGGCGGGTGGACGTCCGTCCGGCCCAGGCGCACGGCCGCTTCGGGAGCGCCCTCGGCGGAGCGGTGGGCCACCCGGCGCAGCGGGACCCCGCTGTCCGGCCGGACCGGGGGCTCGTCGGCGCCGAGGACCCAGTCGAGCAGGTCGACGGCGGCGAAGTCGGCGAACGCCGGGACCAGGAGTTCCACGAACTCCTCGGCGGTGCGGACGACGTCCAGGGTGGTGCCGATGGCGGTGGCGGCCTCGTTGAGCAGCGCCAGCCGGTGCCGGGCCCGGTGCTGCTCGGTGCTGTCCAGGCCCGCCATCGCGGTGCCGACCACCTCGCCGGTGAGGTCGCGCACCGGCCACATCTCGACGTTCCAGGCATGGTGCCGGGAATCGGCGGGCGCCCTGCCGAAGCTCTCGTGGCGCAGGGGTTCGCCGGTCTCGACGACCCGGCTCAGATACCGGTCGACCCTGCGGGTGTGTTCGGTCCGCCCCACGGCGTCCAGGAAGGTCCGTCCGAGCAGTCCCTCCTCGGGCCCGCCCATCACCTCGCAGGCGGCGTCGTTGAGCCGTACGAAGCGCTGCTCGGTGTCGACGACGGATATCGCCAGGGAGGCCTGTTGGAACGCCCGTCCCGCCAGTGACCTCTCGGCGGGGCCGGCGGGCTCGGCCGTGATCACGTAGCCGGCCGGCGCGTCCCCCGCGCCGTGGAGGGGGCAGAGCGTCAGCCGCAGCGGGACGGGATGGCCGTCGCGGTGCGGCGCCACGACGGCTCCCGAGGGTACGGGCGGGGCGCCGGGCGGCGCGTCCCCGGCGAGCAGGTCGCGCACGGCGCGCCCCACGGCCTCGTCGGCGGGGTGCCCGGTCAGCCGCCGGGCGCCCTCGCTCCACCCCGTCACGATGCCGCGGGCATCGACGACCACCGCGGCGGAGGCGTCTTCCATTCGTCCAGGATCATCCCTTCACGGGACGGTATCAACCGCGGCGGTCCGCCCGGACCTCCTGCCCCCGCTGGTCCCGGAGCGCGGCGAGCGCCCGGTCGGCGTGGGCGTTCATCCGCAGTTCGCTGCGCACGACCTCCAGGACGGTACGGTCCCGGCCGATGACGAAGGTGGCCCGTTTCGTCGGCGCCAGGGCGATCCCCCGCTTCACTCCGAACCGCTCGCGGACCGTGCCGTCGGCGTCGGACAGCAGGGGCATGCCGAGGGCGTGCCGTCCGGCGAACTCCGCCTGCCGTTCGACGGCGTCCGAGCTGATGCCCACCGGCCGGGCGCCCACCGCGGCGAACTCGGCGGCGAGGTCGCGGAAGCGGCAGGCCTGCGCGGTGCAGCCGGGACTCAGGGCGGCGGGGTAGAAGAACAGCACCACCGGCCCCTCCGCGAGCAGTTCCGTGAGCCTGCGGACGGCACCGGTCTCGTCCGGGAGCGCGAAGTCCGGGGCCGTGTCGCCCTTCTCCACCCGCCCGCTCACGACCGGCCCTCCGTACCCTTGGCGCCCTTGGCTGCGTTGCGCGCCCACAGCACCAGCGGCACCTGCAGCGGGAGCCGGCCGAGGGCGGCGGCCCTCTGCGGGGCGGGGCGGTGACGCCAGTCGACGGCCATCTTCACGTTGGCGGGGAACACACCGACGAAGAAGGCCGCCGAGGCGAGCGCGGCGGCCCTGCGGGTGCGGGGCAGCGCCAGACCGGCGGCCAGCGCGAGTTCGACGGCGCCGCTGGCATGGGTCCAGGTCCGGGGCGAGCCGGGCAGGGAGCGCGGCACGAGGGCGTCGAACCGGCGGGGTACGGCGAAGTGGGCGGTCCCCGCGACGGCCAGCAGGCCGGCGAGCAGCAGGGGCGAGCGATCGGACCGTGACACGGTTCCTCCTCTGATGACCTGCCGCACGATATTACCGAACGGTAAGCAAGGGTGGGGTCAACGGGTTCCGGCGCGGCCGTCAGGCGTTGCGGGCGGGTTCCGGCTCCTCGTCGGCGGCGTGGGCGAGGAAGTCGTCGACCATGCGGTGGAAGAGGGTGGCGAGCTGCCGCAGGTCGTCGGGCGACCAGTGGGCCAGGGCCGCCTGCATGCCGCGGACCCCGGTCTCCCGGATGCGTGCGACGGCCTCCCGGCCGGTGCCGGTGAGCTCGATGCGCTGGGCGCGGCGGTCGTCGGGGTCCGGGACGCGGACGACGTGGCCCAGCTTCTGCAGCTGCTGCACCGTACGGGTGACGTGCGAGGCCTCCACACCCAGCCGGGCGGCCAGCTCCCCCGGCCGCATCGGCTCGGTGTCGGCCATCTGCCGCAGCAGGGCGACCGCCGCCCGGTCCAGCGGCACACCCGCCAGGGCCATCAGCCGCTCGTGCCGGCGCGCGCGCGTGCTCAGGTAGGCGAGGCGGTGGAGCGCACGCTCGATCTCTGCCACTTCCGGGGGAGCGGGGACGGCGGGTGCGGACATGCGCCACACCCTACCGTCTCATTGCGTAACTCAATCAATCGCCTGCGCCCCCACCGTCGCCGCCACGCGCGTCCACCCGTCCTTCACCGGCGGTACACCCACCCCCTCTTGGCATGTATACGCCCAGTCGGGATGCTGAACTCCCCAGCCCCCCACAGCCATCGGGCTGCGCCCGGACCACGAGGAGGACGCAGTGTCGTCGAGCACGTCCCGAACCCGCCGCAGGAGATGGCCGGCCGGCCTCGCCGGCGCGGCCGCGCTGGTCCTCGCCCTCCCCGCCACCGCCTTCGCCGCGCCCCCACCCGCCCTGCCGGCCGCCGCGGACGTCCTGGAGCGGACGTTCCAGCCCGCCTACGACTACGACACCGACGGCTGCTACCCCACGGCGGCGATCGGCCCGGACGGCTCCGTCAACACCGGCCTCAAACCGGCCGGCGCCCTCAACGGCGACTGCCGCGACGCCTCCGACCTGGCCGGCACCAACGGCTACGCGCGCTCGAAGTGCGACAACGACTGGTGCGCCGTCGTCTACGCGCTGTACTTCGAGAAGGACCAGGCCCTGCCGGGCACCGGTCTCGGAGGGCACCGTCACGACTGGGAGCACGTCGTGGTCTGGGTGCACAACGACACCGTCCAGTACGTCTCGACGTCCCGCCACGGGTCGTTCGCGGTCCACGCCCGCTCGGCGGTCCGCTTCGACGGCACGCATCCGAAGATCGTCTACCACAAGGACGGCATCGGCACCCACTGCTTCCGCCTCGCGGGCCCGGGCGACGAACCGCCGGAGAACCACCGGGGCAGCTGGCAGTACCCGGCCCTGGTCGGCTGGAACGGCTATCCGGCGGGACTGCGCGACAGACTCGTCTCCCACGACTTCGGCAGCGCCCACTTCGGCCTGAAGGACGGCAGCTTCGCCTCCCACCTCGCGGCGGCCAAGCCCTCCGGCATCCCGTTCGACCCGAACGCCTGACCGTACGCGGCCCGTTGGCGCCGGGGCGCCGTTCCGCGCCCCGGCGCGGGTCGGCGCGGGCCGGCACCCCGAAGGTCTATCGTGTCGGCATGCCGGCTCCCGAACTGATCCGTGTCGTCTCCCGTGACTCGCCGATGGCCCTCGCCCAGGTGGAGCGCGTCCGCGCCGGGTTGGCCGCCGCCCACCCCGGAGTGCGCACCGAGGTCGTGCCCGTGCGGACGACCGGGGACAAGTGGCTCGGCGATCTGTCGGCGGTGGAGGGCAAGGGCGCGTTCACCAAGGAGGTGGACGCCGCGCTGCTCGCCGGCGAGGCGGACGTCGCCGTGCACTGCGTCAAGGACGTGCCCGCCGACCGGCCGCTCCCTGCCGGCACGGTGTTCGCCGCGTTCCTGGAGCGGGACGACATCCGCGACGCCCTCGTCCACCCGGACGGCCTCACCCTGGACGAGCTCCCGCCCGGCACCCGGATCGGCACCTCCTCGGTGCGCCGGGTCGCCCAGCTGGCCGCCACCCACCCGCACCTGACGTGCGTACCGCTGCGCGGCAACGCCAACCGGCGGCTGGAGAAGCTCGCGGCCGGGGAGGCGGACGCCCTGCTGCTGGCGGTCTCCGGCCTGGAGCGGATCGGCCGGCGCGACGTGATCAGCGAGGTGCTCTCCCCCGAGACCATGATGCCGCCCATCGGCGCGGGCGTCCTCGCGCTGCAGTGCCGTGAGGGCGACGCGGACCTGATCGACGCGGTCGGCGTCCTCGGCCACCCGGACACCCACCGCGAGGCCACCGCCGAGCGCATGTTCCTGCACGTGCTGCAGGGGCACTGCAACAGCCCGATCGCCGGCTACGCGCGGGTGGACCGCGGCGGCGAACTGTCCCTGCGGGCCTGTGTCTTCACCCCGGACGGCAAGACCCGGCTGAACGCGCACGAGTGGGCGGGGCGACTCGACCCGGCCACGCTGGGCACCTCGGTCGCCGTGACGCTGCTGCGCCAGGGGGCGCGCGACATCATCGACGGCATCCCGCACTGACGTCCGCTCAGGCGGTGCCCTCCTCCGCCTGCTCCTGCAGGAAGACGCTCACCTGCTGGGCGAGGCTGTCCCGGCACGCGCCCGCGGGCGCCCCCGCGGCCCCCTCCTGCACGCCGACGCCGCCCGCCCACGTCCGGCGCCCGGTCCACTCCTCGTCGACGCGCAGCTGGACCTGGACGTCGACGTGGCTCAGGGCCGCCTCGGGGCCGGCCGCGTACAGGACGGCGGTGGCGCGCCGCAGCGGGTAGACGTCGAAACCCTCGATGAACTGTGAATTGCGCCAGTCGATGAAAGCGCCCTCGCCGTCGGTACCGGTCCGTACGTCGATCTGGCCGTCCTCGAGATGCACGCAGAAAGGCCTTTCACCGCGATTCTCGACGGTCACCCGGACACTGAAGTACGCCAGCCCCTCGGCTGCGTCGTCCCGTCCGCGCGGGGGTTCGCCGGTTTCCAGACGGTGGACGCGGACCCGCAGACCGGCATGCTCGTCGTACTCCTGCCAGTCCCCGACCACGTTCAGCTCGTACACAGTGCACCTCTCGACTTCTGTCCGCTGCTTCCTATCCGTGGCCCCGGCGCACTGTCAAATGAGCAGAATGCGCTGTGGTCAGGTGGTTCGCCCGATCTGATCGGTGATCAAGCGCTGCGCTGGAGGAATCCCCCGGCGGGCCGTCCGGCGCCCGGCGAGGGCGTGCCGCACATCACGTCCGGCGCCGGGCCCGTCCGCACGTCCGCACGGCGGGCCCGTCCGCACGGCGGGGCGCGCCGCCGCCGGCCGGACCGCGGCCGCCCGCGCCGCGCGGATTTCACGCCGCGCGTGCGCGTGATTCCACACCGTTGAATCCCCGGTGATTTCCCCGGCCGAATTCCCGGAGCCGTTTTGGAACGACGGACCACGGGGAAGGGAATTCTCAGTGCTTCGGACAGGAGGCACGTCCGTGGGAACCGCCGCGCCGACCGCGGGCCTGTCGTGGTCCGAGCCGCCGCTTCCCACGGGTTCTGTCCATCCGGCACCCCGTTCAGGGAGGTGCGCGTGATGCGTACCGTCAGTCCCAGGAAGCCGCACTCCCACGACGACGCCCCCGACACGGCCGGGGACTTCGCGCGTCTGGCCCGGCTGCCCGACGGACCGGAGCGCAGGATGCTGCGCGACGAGCTGGTCACGGCCTGGCTGCCCATGGCCGAGCGCATCGCCGTCCGTTTCCGGGGCCGCGGCGAGGCCCTGGAGGATCTGTACCAGGTGGCGGCCCTCGGCCTGGTCAAGGCCGTCGACCACTACGATCCGGCGCGCGGCAACGCCTTCGAGGCGTACGCCGTGCCGACCGTCACCGGTGAGATCAAGCGGCACTTCCGCGACCACATGTGGACGCTGCACGTGCCGCGCCGGGTCCAGGACCTGCGCAACCGTGTGCGGCAGGCCGCCAAGGAGCTGGCGCAGACCACCCCGGGCCGCTCTCCCACGGTCGCCGAGATCGCCGCGCACACCCGGCTGACCGAGGGCGAGGTCCGCACCGGGATGGAGGCCCTGGAGTGCTTCTCCGCGCTGTCCCTGGAGGCGGAGATGCCGGGCACCGACGGCTACGCCCTGGGCGACGCGATCGGCGGCCCCGACCCGGCCTACGACACGGTCGTCGACCGGGTGGCGGTGCGGCCCTGTCTGGAGGCGCTGCCGGAGCGCGAGCGGCTCATCCTCTACCTGCGCTTCTTCCGGGAGATGACGCAGAGCGGCATCGCCGAGCAGCTCGGCATCTCGCAGATGCACGTCTCCCGGCTGCTCAGCGGCTGCTTCGCCCAGCTGCGCGAGGAACTGCTCGCCGAGGCCGGCTGAGCGGGCGGAGGCCCGCGCGGCGTCACTCCTCCGGCGGCGCGCCCGGGATCCGGGTGGGGCCGAGCCGGTCCAGGACCTCCTCGAGCACCGTCCGGATCTCGGCCGGCAGGAGCCCGGTGCGCCCCCAGACGAGGATCATGTCGGCCACGGCGCGGAGCTTGGTGTTCGTGCGCTGGGAGACCTCCCTCAGCACGGTCCAGCCCTGGTCGGGCGAGACCCGCCCGAGCGCGACGACCATGCCGATCGCCTGGTCGACCACCGCGTGCGAGACGACCGCGTCCTTCAGCTGCTGTACCTCTTCCTCCAGCTGGAGGATGCGGTCGGCGCCTCCGTCCGTGGGCATGGTCACCTCCGGGTCCGGTGTGCCGCCCGTGCGGTGCTTCCGCACAGTGCTTGAGTGCCTTCACCCAGTGTCCTGTCCCTCCATCGTCGCCACTGGGAGCGCCCTGCGCCACCGGGGTGGTCCCGGGGCGGCCCGGTCACCGTTTCGGTGCCACCGCCGGGGTACTCGGCAGGCGCCCGGAGGGGTGTCCGGCGGACACTGGTGTCATCCGGGTGGCTGCCATGCCGACGAGATCAGGACGCGACTGCCATGAACCACGACATGCCCTCCCCCGCCGGCGCGACGGAGGTCGTCTCGACGCACTCCGTGTTCGGGGTGCCCTGCTGGGTGAGCCTGACCAGCCGTGACGTGAGGACGACCGAGGAGTTCTACGGAGCGGTGCTGGGCTGGGAGTGGCGTCCGGTCCGCCTGGGCGACCGGTTCCGCATCGCCCTGGCCGAGGGCCTGCCGGTGGCCGGGATCGCCGCGGTCGCCGGCATGTGGCGGATGGCGGTGGCGTGGACGCCGTACTTCGCGGTGCGCAGCGCCGACGAGGCCGCGGGGCGGGTGCAGGAGCGCGGCGGCACCGCGGCGGTCGGTCCGATCTCCCTGCCCCCCGGGCGCGCGGCACTGCTGGCCGACCGGGACGGGGCGACGTTCGGGGTCTGGGAGGGCGAACTGTTCACCGACTGGCCCACCTGGCGCCGCGCACAGCTCGCGTTCATCCGGCTGCACACCCGTGACGCCTTCGACGCCGCGATCTTCTACGGCGGGGTCTTCGACTGGGCGTCCGACGAGCCGGGCTGCGTCGAGGTGCAGTACGAGGGTGAGGAAGTGGTGCTGCGCAGCGAGGGGGACGTGGTGGCGCGGATCGAGTCGGGGGCGGCGGAGTCGGCTCCCGACCCGGCGGTCCGGCCGCACTGGCAGGTGCACTTCGCGGTGAAGGACGTGGCCGCCTGCGCCCACGCCGCCGGGCGGCACGGCGGCAGTGTGGTGTCCCTGGGCGCCGACGAGGCCGTGCTCCGCGACAACGAGGGCGCCCAGTTCACGGTGACGTCACGCCGCGAGCGCTGACACCGGCCGCGCCGCGCCGGTCATCGTGCGGTGCGGCACGGACGGGACAGCAGGACCAGGCTGCGCGGACCCGCGGTGAGGGTGGTGGCCGCCTTGTGCTCCGCCTCGTCGGGGGTGCCCTCCGGGTCGGCGGTGTCGATCAGGGCCGTCCAGCGCTCCCCGTAGGAGGCGTCCGGCAGACGGAAGCGGACGGGCTCCCAGTGGCTGTTGAGCAGCAGCAGGAAGGAGTCGTCGACCAGGCGCCGGCCGCGCGGCCCCGGTTCGGCGATGGCGTCGCCGTTGAGGAACACCCCGACCGAGTGGGCGTCGGAACGCCGCCAGTCGTCGTCGGTCATCTCCCGCCCGTCCGGCAGCAGCCACACCAGGTCGGGCAGCGGCTGCCCGGCGTGGCGCACGGTCTCGCCGCGGAAGAAGCGGCGGCGGCGCAGCACGGGGTGGGCCAGGCGCAGCGCGATGAGCCTGCGGGTGAAGTCCAGCAGCTCGCGCTGTTCGCCGGTGAGCCGCCAGTCGATCCAGCCGATCTCGTTGTCCTGGCAGTAGGCGTTGTTGTTGCCGCGCTGGGTGCGGCCCAGTTCGTCGCCGTGGGAGAGCATCGGGATGCCCTGGGAGAGGAGCAGGGTGGCCAGGAAGTTGCGCTGCTGGCGGGCGCGCAGCTCCAGCACGGCCGGATCCCGGGTGGGGCCCTCCGCGCCGCAGTTCCAGGAGCGGTTGGTGTTCTCGCCGTCCCGGTTCCCCTCCCCGTTGGCCTCGTTGTGCTTGTCGTTGTAGGAGACGAGGTCGCGCAGGGTGAAGCCGTCGTGCGCGGTGACGAAGTTGACGCTGGCGCGCGGGCGGCGCCCGTTGTGCGCGTACAGGTCGGAGGAGCCGGTCAGCCGGGAGGCGAACTCGCCGAGGGTGTGCTCCTCACCGCGCCAGAAGTCCCGTACGGCGTCCCGGTACAGACCGTTCCACTCCGACCACAGCGGCGGGAAGTTGCCCACCTGGTAGCCGCCCTCGCCCACGTCCCAGGGTTCGGCGATCAGCTTGACGCGGCTGATCACGGGGTCCTGCTGGATGAGGTCGAAGAACGCCGACAGCCGGTCCACCTCGTGGAACTGCCGGGCCAGGGTGGCCGCGAGGTCGAAGCGGAAGCCGTCGACGTGCATCTCGGTGATCCAGTACCGCAGCGAGTCCATGATCAGCTGGAGGACGTAGGGGTGGCGCATCAGCAGGCTGTTGCCGGTGCCGGTGGTGTCGTAGTAGTGCGACCAGTCGCCGTCCACCAGGCGGTAGTACGCGGAGTTGTCGATGCCCCGGAAGGAGAGGGTGGGGCCCAGGTGGTTGCCCTCGGCGGTGTGGTTGTAGACCACGTCCAGGATCACCTCGAGTCCGGCCGCGTGCAGGGTCTTCACCATCTCCTTGAACTCGGTGACCTGCTGTCCGCGGGTGCCGCGGGCGGCGTAGGCGTTGTGCGGGGCGAAGAAGCCGATGGTGTTGTAGCCCCAGTAGTTGGCCAGGCCGCGGCCCTGCAGCACGCCGTCCTGGACGAACTGGTGGACCGGCATCAGCTCCACGGCGGTGACGCCGAGCGAGGTGAGGTGCTCGACCACCGAGGGGTGGGCCAGTCCGGCATAGGTGCCGCGGAGTTCCGCGGGGACGTCGGGGTGGGTGCGGGTGAGGCCCTTGACGTGGGCCTCGTAGATCACGGTGTCGGAGTAGGGGCGGCCGGGCCGGGTGTCGTCGCC
This sequence comes from Streptomyces sp. NPDC126497, assembly GCF_040302425.1. NCBI lineage: Bacteria > Bacillati > Actinomycetota > Actinomycetes > Kitasatosporales > Streptomycetaceae > Streptomyces > Streptomyces sp. NPDC126497. Next base: position 1,840 of record NZ_JBEORT010000089.1, on the reverse strand, counting down.
CCAGTCGAAGGACGGGTCGGTGACCACGCCGAGCATGGTGTGTCCGGCGCTGTCGGCCCGGTCGGGTCCGTGCGGGTCGCGCTCGTACAGCGAGGGGTGGTTGTCGATCTGGCCGTCCACCGCGGTGGCGTAGGGGTCGAGGAGGAGCTTCGCCGGGTTGCAGCGGTCGCCGGCCGTCGGGGCCCAGGGGCCGTGCACCCGGTAGCCGTAGCGCTGTCCGGGGCCGACGCCGGGGAGGTAGGTGTGCCAGACGAAGCCGTCGACCTCGGTGAGCCGTACGGTGGTGGGCCGGCCGTCGTCGAACAGGACCAGGTCGACGCGTTCGGCGACCTCGCTGAAGAGCGCGAAGTTGGTGCCCTCGCCGTCGTAGGACGCACCCAGCGGGTAGGGGCGCCCGCTCCAGGCGGGCGCCCCTTTCCGGTTCTGCCGCCGGGTCACCGGGCCTCCTCCAGGAGGCCGCCCGGCGTTCGCACCCGGCCGGTGAGCGTGGCGACGCTCACCTCGCGGGGCAGGTCCAGTCCCTCGCTCTCGCGCGGGTCGGGCGCGGTCGGCACGAGGGGGACGCGCTCGCCGGCGCGGGCGCGCTGCGAGAACCAGATGACCTTGCTGCCGCTCTCGGTGGCGCAGCAGCCCCAGCCGTCGCTGCTCGCCGCGATGTGCTCGAGGCAGCCGCGCAGCTCCTGGTCGGGACGCAGGGCGCGGTCGTTGTCCCCGATGGCGGTGATGAGGTGCTGACCGTTCCACCACATCTCGATCGACGTGTTCTTGTCGGTGGCGTGCTCGTCGATGGCCCGCAGCAGCATCTCGGCGCCGCCGCAGACGGGCTCCATCAGGTTCTCCAGGTCCCAGAACCGGAGGTGAGCGGCCAGTATGCGGCTGACCTGTCCCACCCTTTCGGGGCTGACTTCCACGTCGAGGTGGTAGTAGCAGGGCACTGCGGTCTTCATGGTCGTTGGCTCCTCACGCGAAGCTCTCGTCCCTCCTCGCCCCGTCGGGGCGAGCCCCCGAACACGGAACGTGAGCGGGTATCGCTTCTGAGTCACCTTCAGGGTGAGGGGGTTGGTCCGTTCGTGCAACACGAGCCCACGTCCGTGACTCCCGGGGCGGCGGCCGGGAGGGCGACGGCCGAAACGCACCCTTCCGAGTGATTGAAAAGCCAACAAGACGTTGCGTCATCACCCGTGCACCATGTGTGAAGACCTCGATCGCCGTTACGGATCCGTGCACCGGTGCGCACGGCCGCCGCCCGACCGTCGGGACAACGCGCCTCGGATCGAGCCCCGGAAAGGTGAACGGCGCCATGCTGCTACCCGCCAAAGCCGAAGTCGCCCGGCAGCTGCGCCGCTACCGGGCCTGGGAACGCGTGATGCTGGCGGCTCCGACCGATCACACGGTACGGGGCACCTTCGAGGACGCCGGCTACACCCTCTGCGTGCTGATGGGCAAGCGCTGCGCGCGGGAGGCGGCGGACGCCGCCGAACGGTACCTGCGCACCGCCCTCGTCACCTGTCCGCAGGAACAGAACGGCACGTCCCGTCCGGCGGCCGCGGTCCGGCGGGGCCCGCCGGCCGCCGAGCGGCGCTCCCCGGCGGGAAGGCAGTGACCTTCCCGCCGCTGTTTGGTCCCACGCCCGGGCGCCCGCCCGGGCGTCGAGCACGGCGGAGGTGCACAGACCCATGAAGACGACCCGGACCATCGGCCGCGTCCCGGTACGGGACGTCCGGCCGTCCGTCGACTGCGGCAGGCGGCCGGCCAAGGCCGTCGTGGGCGAGACGTTCGAGGTCACGGCCACCGTGTTCCGCGAGGGGCACGACGCGGTCGCCGCCGACGTGGTGCTGAG
>NZ_JBEORT010000088.1:0-28335 GCF_040302425.1 Streptomyces sp. NPDC126497 | reverse complement strand
GAGCGGCGGCCGCGCCGGCGCACACGCCCGCCGCTCCCGCCGAGCCCCCGACTCCGCCCGCCGACCGCTGACCGCCGACCGCCGACCGTTCACGAAGGAACACCGTCATGACACGCCCCACCCCCGCCACCCACACCCAGCTGGACCAGTTGCTGACCGGACTCGTCGAGCGGGTCGCCGACGTGAACCAGGCCGTGGTCCTCTCCGAGGACGGACTGGTGGTGAGCAAGTCCACCGGCTTCCTGCGCGACGACGCGGAACGCCTGGCGGCGACCGCGTCCGGGCTGATGAGCCTCAGCAAGGGCGTCAGCATGGACTTCCGCGGCGGCCCGGTGCGCCAGGCGCTCATCGAGATGGCGCACAGCTACCTGATCCTCACCTCGGCCGGCCCCGGCGCCCACCTGGTGGTGCTGACCGGTCCGAACGCGGACGTCGGCGTGGTGGCGTACCAGATGAACATGCTGGTGAAGAAGATAGGCGAGCACCTCAGCGCCGCCCCGCGGGACATCGCCGGGCCGGCCGTCGACCCCGGCGCGTGAGGTGGGCGGAAGCGACCCGGAGGGCCGGCTCGTACGGCCGTTCACCCTGACCGGCGGCCGGACCCGGCCCAGCCGCGCCGACTTCACGCTCATCACGACGGTGACGGCGGTGGATCCGCAGCCCGAGGGGGCGGCCCGGCCGCAGCCCGAGCACGCCCGGATCCTGCGGCTGTGCGCCGAGCCGATGGCGGTCGCCGAGCTCGCCGCGCGTCTCGACCTGCCCATGAGCGTGGTCGTCATCATGCTGTGCGACCTGCTGGAGGCGGGCCGGATCACCGCCCGTCCGCCGCACCCCGTCGACCGCACCACCGTGGACCTGGATCTGCTGCAGAAAGTGAGGGAGGGCCTTGGCCGGCTCTGACACCACCGTTCGGGCGTCCGCCGGACGCCCGGCACCCGACACGGTCAAGATCCTCATCGCCGGCGGTTTCGGCGTGGGCAAGACGACCATGGTCGGCTCGGTCAGCGAGATCGTCCCGTTGCGCACCGAGGAACCGCTGACCATGGCGGGCCTGGACGTGGACGACCTGAACGGCGTCGAGGAGAAACGTGCCACCACGGTCGCCCTGGACTTCGGCCGGATCACCGTCTCGGACGACCTGGTGCTGTACCTCTTCGGCACGCCGGGGCAGCAGCGGTTCTGGTTCATGTGGAACGACCTGGCCGTCGGCGCGCTGGGCGCGGTCGTCCTGGTGGACGTGCGCAGGCCCGGGACCAGCTTCGCCGCGATCGACTTCTTCGAGCACCGGGGCATCCCGTTCGTGATCGCCGTCAACGGCTTCCACGGGGAGCACCCGTACCCGGTGGAGGACATCCGGGAGGCGCTGGCGCTGCCGGACGGCGTGCCGGTGCTGCTGTGCGACGCGCGGGAGCGGGAGTCGTGCCGGGACGTGCTGATCGCGCTGATCGACCGGCTGATCGCGCGGGCGGCCCCGGCGCGGTGAACGGCCCCCGGGGTGCGGCCGGCGGCCGCACCCCGGGCCGGATCAGTCCAGGCCGGCCGACTTCAGCCAGGCCTTCGCCACGTCCAGCGGGTCCTTCTTCTCCAGCTGCACCTGGGCGTCCAGGTCGAGGAGGGTCTCGGTGTCCAGCTTCGCGGAGACCGCGTTCAGCGCCTCCACGCCCTCCCGGGGCAGCCCCTCCTTGGACACCAGCGGGGTGACGTTGGCGAAGCCGAAGAGGTTCTCCGGGTCCTTCAGGACGACGAACCCCTCCTTGACGATGGTCGGGTCGGTGGTGAAGACGTCCGCGGCCTGGACCTCGTTCTTGACGAGCGCCGCCTGGGTGAGCGGACCGCCCGCGTCGAGCGCCTTGAACGACTTGAACGTCAGGCCGTAGACGGTCTCCAGTCCCTTCAGCCCCTGCTGCCGGGTCTGGAACTCGGGCGAGCCGCCGATCACCAGCTCCGGCGCGATGTCCTTGAGGTCGGCGAGGGTCGACTCGTCGGTGAGGCCGTACTTCTTCGCCGTCCCGGCGTTGACGGCGATCGAGTCCTTGTCCTCGGCGGGCGAGGACTCCAGCAGCGTCAGCGACGTGTCCAGCTTGGCCTTGGCGGCCTCGTTCACGGCGTCCGCCGACCGCTGCTCGGCCTTGGGGTCGAGGTAGGCGAGCAGGGAGCCGTTGTACTCCGGCAGGACGGTGACGGAGCCGCTCTTCATCAGGCCGTAGGTCGTCTCGCGGCTGCCGATGTTGTGCTTGTAGTCGACCTTGAGGCCGGCGGCGCGGAGCGCCTCGCCGTAGATGTCGGCGAGCAGGGTGCTCTCGGCGAAGTTGTTGGAGCCGACGACGACGGTGCCGGCTTCGGCCTTCTCGCCGTCGAGGGGGTTGTCCGAGGTGTCGCCGGAGGAGGAACAGCCCGCGAGCAGCGCCACCGCGGCGGCGAACGCGACGGCCGCCGCGCCGGTGTGCCTCGTCCTGGATCTGTTGCTCTGCGCGGTAGAAGTCATTCACTGATCCAATCCAGCCGTTCACGGCGAGTCAAGGCGCACCGGGTCACGTTTGTCGTACATCTGACCGGTCATCAGCGTCTGCGCACCCCCGGTGACACGGCCAGCCGTCCCGCCGCCCAGAACACCGCGAGGGTGAGCAGCGCCAGGACGGCCACCAGGGTGGCTCCGCCGACCACCTTCTCGTAGTCGCGCTGGTAGAGCCCGTCGATGATGTACCGGCCGAGCCCGCCGAGACTGACGTACGCGGCGATGGTGGCCGTCGACACGATCTGGACGGCCGCGGAGCGCAGGCCGCTGAGGATCAGCGGGAGCGCCACCGGCACCTCGACCTGGAAGAGGATCCGCGACTCCTGCATGCCCATGCCCCGCGCGGCGTCCACCGGGGCGGGGTCGACGGAGCGGACCGCCTCGTAGGTGGTCACCAGGATCGGCGGTACGGCCAGCACGACCAGCGGGATCATGACGGGCAGCAGGCCGAAGCCGATCAGCAGGACGACCAGCACCAGCAGGCCGAAACTGGGCAGCGCCCGGGCGGCGTTGGCGACGAAGGCGAGCGCGTTGCCGCCGCGTCCGGTGTGGCCGGTCAGCAGGCCGACGGGCAGTCCGATCGCGGCGGCGACGGCGAGGGCCAGCAGGGAGTACCGGAGGTGTTCGAGGAAGCGCTGCGGGATGCCGTCGTAGCCGTGCCAGTGGGCGCTGTCGCTGAAGAAGGCGTTGACGAAGTCGAGGACGTTCACCGGACCGCCCCCTCCGGGGTGATCTCCGCCCGCCGCGCGGAGGGTTTCGCACGGGTGGAGCCGCGCGGCATCCACGGCGTCAGCAGCAGCCGCAGCGCGACCAGCAGGGCGTCGCACAGGATCGCCAGGACGGCCATCGTGACCACGGCGTTCACCGCGAGTTCGGGCCGGTCGTACTTCTGCGCGGCGGCGAGCAGGTTGCCGAGGGCGCCCTGGTTGCCGATCAGGGCGCCGACGCTGACCAGGGAGATGCTGGACGCGGTGGCGACCCGGAGGCCGGCGATGACGGCGGGCGCGGCGATCGGCAACTGCACCTGGAGGTAACGGCGTACGGGGCCGAAGCCCATGGCGGTGGCCGCGGCGAGGGTCTCGTCCGGCACCGAGCGCACGCCGTCGACGATGGCCGGGACCAGGACGACCAGGCTGTACAGGGCCAGCGGGATCATCACGGTGAGTTCGGTCTGGCCGGTGTAGTCGATGAGGACGACGAAGAACGCCAGGGAGGGGATGGCGTACAGCACGGTCGTCAGGCCGAGCACGGGCGGGTAGAGCCAGCGGAAGCGCCCGCACAGCTGCGCGATCGGCAGCGCGAGGAGCAGTCCGGCGGCCACCGGCAGCAGTGCCTCCCGCATGTGCAGGCCGATCAGCCCGGCCCAGCTGTGCTGGAGGTCGCTGGGGATGTCGAAGAAGCCGGTCATCCCGCGACCTTCTCCTCGTCGGCGCGGTCCGCCGTGTGGGCGGCGCGGACGGCCTCGCCGATGGCCTGCTGGGAGACGACACCGGTCACCCGGCCCTCGCCGTCCACCGCGACCGCCCGGCCGACGGGCGAGAGCACGGCGCAGTCGAGGGCGACCCGCAGGGAGTCGACGCCCGGCACGAACGGCCGCCCGTACGGCAGCAGTCGGTCCGTGCGGATGCCGCCGGCGGTCAGTTCGTCGCGCTCCGCCCAGCCGAGCGGGCGGCCGTCGGCGTCGGTGACCAGGAGGTGGGGGGCCTCGGCGGCGGCGATCCGCGCGGCGGTGGCGTCGGCCGGGATCACGCCGTCGGTGGTCGGCTCCAGCGCGGCGGAGGGGAAGAAGGACAGCCGCCGGATGCCGCGGTCGGCGCCGAGGAAGTCCTCGACGAAGCCGTCCGCGGGGTTCGACAGCAGTTCGGCGGGCGGCGCGTACTGGGCGAGCCGGCCGCCCTTGCGCAGGACGGCGACCATGGTGCCGAGTTTGATCGCCTCGTCGATGTCGTGGGTGACGAAGACGATGGTCTTGCCCAGCTCGTCCTGGATGCGCAGGAGTTCGTCCTGCAGCCCCTTGCGCACCACGGGGTCGACGGCGGAGAACGGCTCGTCCATCAGCAGCACCGGCGGGTCCGCGGCGAGCGCCCGCGCCACGCCGACGCGCTGCTGCTGTCCGCCGGAGAGCTGGTACGGGTACCGCTTGGCCAGCGAGGGGTCCAGGCCCACCCGCTCCATCAGCTCCGCCGCCCGTTCCCGGGCCCGCTGCCTGCCCCAGCCGAGGAGGCGGGGCACGGTGGCGATGTTGTCGACGATCGTGCGGTGCTGGAAGAGCCCGGCGTTCTGGATGACGTACCCCATGGAGCGGCGCAGGGCGGTGACCGGCTGCCGCCGGCTGTCCTCGCCGTCGATCAGGATCGTCCCCTCGGTGGGTTCGACCATCCGGTTGATCATGCGGAGGGTGGTCGTCTTGCCGCATCCCGAGGGCCCGACGAGGACGGTGATCGAGCGGTCGGGGACCTCGAGCGACAGCCGGTCGACCGCCACCGTGCCGTCCGGGTACCGCTTCGTGACTGAATCGATCCGTATCAAGACGCGGAACACCCTTCCGATGGCGGACAGTTCTGGCCTGGGCCTGACGGTCTGACGCCGGTCGAGTCTAGACGGCTCCCCCGGGGAGCGCCGCGAAGCGCCCGGCGTCCGTGTCGCCGGCGGCACGGGCGCCGGGGTCCGGAGTCCGGGGCCGGAGTCCGGCCCGCCGGGAGCCGCCGGGTGGAGGAACGGCCCGGGGCCCATGACCGCGCGAACGCCCGCGACGGCTGCGCCGCCTTCGGACGCCTTGACCTCAAGTGCGCTCGAGGAAGGATCCTCGCGCCATGGACATCGAGGAAATGCAGCGACAGGTGCGGGCCCTGACCGACCGCGCCGAGATCACCGATCTGATGGACCGCTACCTGCGGTCCCTGGACGACGGGGTCTTCGACGAGGAGTGGGCCCGCGCGTTCCACACCGAGGACGTCATCGCGGAGATGCCCATCGGCACCGTCCGTGGCCGCGACGCCCTGCTGGCCCGTGTCCGGCGGGGAATGGCGCTGTTCGACCGGACCGTGCATCTGGGCACCAACGCCGTCGTCGAGCTCGACGGCGCCAGGGCCACCGTCCACGGCGCCCAGGTGAGCACCCATGTCCTCGCGGACGGCTCGGACGGCGTCTTCGTCTCCGCCGGCCGTACCGTCACCGGACTGGTCAGGACGGCCGACGGATGGCGGATCTCCGCTTCGACGCTGCGGGTGGTGTGGACCCAGGGCTCTCCCCCGCGGCTGCCGGACGATTTCGCCCCCGCCGCCGCGACCTGACCGGCGGTCTCCTCCCGGGTGGTGCGCCGGACGCCCCGGGCCCGCCGAGGGGGCGTGCGGCGCCGCGGCGGGCGGTCACGCCGCCTCCCCCGCCGCCGGGAAGCCCGGGGAGCGCACGACCCGGCGGTCCGCCGTCACGGCGAAGACCTCGCAGCCGGGGCGGGCCGCGGCCCACGCGACGCCCTCCGGGCCCAGGGCGAAGCCCGCCGTGGCGACCGCGTCGGCCTCCGTCAGGGTGGGGGCGGTGACGGTCAGGGAGAGCAGGCCGGTCGCCGGGCGGCCGGTGCGGCCGTCGACGATGTGGTCGCCGCGTTCGTAGCGCGCGGAGGTCGCGACCGCCCCGTCGGTGAGCTCCAGGACGGTGCAGAGCCGGCCGGCGTGCTCGGGGTGCCGTACGCCCACGCGCCACGGCCCGCCGGCGGCGACCACGTCCCCGCCGGCGTTGAGGCAGAACCGCCGCGCTCCGGCCGCCCGCAGCAGCTCGGCGCCCCTCTGCACCGACCAGCCCTTCACCACCGCGCACGGATCGAGGCGCCGGCCGGGCAGCCGCACGTCGAACGCGCCCCCGGTGGCGGCCCGGTACCGCTCGCACAGGCCGAGGACCTCGGTCAGCCCGGGGCTCAGCCGGTCCGGGTCCAGTTCGCCCCGGTCGAGCCGGGAGACCTCGCTGTCCTCGCGGAACGGGCTGAAGCGGGCGTCGGTCTCGCGCAGCCAGGCGAAGAGGTCGTCCGCCGCGGCCTCGGCGAACCCCTCGTCGTCGACGCGCAGGGAGACCGGGAAGCCCATGACGTGTGCGACGCGCCGCATCTCAGGAGTCCCGTGCGTCGAGGGCGGCCTGCAGGGACTCCCGGTAGCCGTCGCTGGTGACGGTGGCGCCGGAGACCGTGTCGACGTCGGCGCTCTGCGCCTGAAGCGTCTCCTCGATCAGGACCGGTACGGCGGCCGTGGTCTGCGGGTGGTCCGGCTGCCGGAGCATCCGCACGGCGCTGATGCGGTCGCCGTCGAGGGTGACCTCGACCTGCACGGGGCCCTTCTCCGTGTCGACGGTGGGGCCCGCGACGACCCGGGTGGTGCCGCCCGGGGAGGTGGACGCCGAGGGGGCGGGCGCGGGTTCGGCGACCGCCGGCTCCGGGGCGGACGGGGTGTGGCGCCAGACCGGGATCAGCCCGGCGACGGTCAGGACCAGGACGGGCAGTGCTCGTTTCACGGTGTTCTCCTCGGTCGGCCCGCGTCCGTCATCCGGCCAGGCTGAAGCGCTCGTGGTGGATCTGCCGCTTCGGCACGCCCAGTTCGCGCAGGCCGCGCAGGACCGCGGCGGTCATGCCGGGCGGGCCGCAGACGTAGACGTCCCGGTCGGTGAGGTCGGGCACGAGCCGGGACAGTGCGTCGGGGGCGAGCCGGTCCGGTACGGACGGGCCGGTGATCAGGTGCAGTTCGGCGCCCTTGGCGAGGGCCAGTTCGCGCAGTTCGTCGTGGAGTACGGCGTCGGTCTCCGTGTGCACGCGGTAGAGGACGACGGCGTGGCCGTGCAGCTCCTCCAGCAGGGCCCGGATCGGGGTGACGCCGACGCCGCCGGCGATGAGCAGGGCGTCGGGGCGGGTGCGGTGCAGGGTGGTGAAGGCGCCGTAGGGGCCCTCGGCGAAGACCCGGGTGCCGGGCCTGAGGTGGCGCAGGGCCGCGCTGCCGTCGCCGGCCGCCTTGACGGTGAGCCGCAGGGTGCGGCCGTCGGGCGCGGCGGACAGGGAGAACGGGTTCGCCTGCCACCAGCGGTCCTTCGTCAGGAACCGCCACAGGAAGAACTGGCCGGCGCGGGCGGGCAGCCGGTCCAGGTCACGGCCGGTGAGGTACACGGACACCACGTCGTCGCTCTCGGGGACGACGGCCGTGACCCGGATCCGGTGGCGCCGGTTCCGCCACAGCGGCAGGGCCAGCCGGCCGGCGAACACGGCGGTGAGGGCCGCGCCCCACAGTCCGTACCAGTAGGCCGTGGCGGCGGCCGAGGCGGTGAAGGTGGAGCCGACGGCGACCTGGTGGGTGAAGGCCAGCACCACGGCGACGTAGGTGTACAGGTGGACGAAGTGCCAGGTCTCGTAGGCGAGGCGGCGCCGGGCGCGGCGGGTGGAGACCGCGCCGACGACCAGGATCAGCGCCAGCGCGACGACCGCGCGCAGCACGCCCTCGACGGTCTCCGCGAGGTCGACGAGCTGGTCCACCGGGTCCATGGAGGACATCTCGGCGTAGCCGAAGGTGATGAAGACGGCGTGGCCGAGGAGCGTCCACAGCAGTCCGAAGCCGGTCCAGCGGTGCCACAGGGTGAGCCGGTCCATGCCGATCCTGCGGTCCAGCCAGGGCAGCCGGGCCACCAGCAGCAGCTGGAACGCCATCAGCAGGGCGGCGTACAGACCGGTGAGGCGGCCGAGCAGGAGGAGGGCGTTGGCGCCGAAGCCCGCCCGGACGAAGAGGACGGCCACCACCGCCGCGTTCGCGGCGAGCAGGCCGTACAGGCCGATGCGCGCCACCGCCTTGGGGCGTCGCCTCGCGGTGGGGGGCGCGGGAGGCGCTTGGACAGCTGTCACGCCGGAAACTCCTTGATCGGGTCCTGGGACACCGAGCTTGGTCACGGGCGCTGTCGATTTCCTGTCGGTCAACTTTCAAGTTTTTATCGATCAGGACGCGGAAGGGCACCGCCTCCGGCGCCGGGGGCGGTGTGCCGCAGTATGGGCGGGTGGAAAAAGTACGACTCCTCGTCGTGGACGACGACCCGCCGATAGCCGACCTGGTGGCGACGGTCGCCCGGTACGAGGGCTGGGAGGCGGTCACCGCCCACTCGGGTGAGGAGGCGCTGCGCCGCGCCGTCGAGTTCCGCCCGGACATCGTGGTGCTCGACCTGATGCTGCCGGACGTCGACGGCTTCGGCGTCCTGGACCGGCTGCGGCGCTCCGGGACGATGGTGCCGGTGGTGTTCCTCACCGCCCGGGACGGGGTCGCCGACCGGGTGGCGGGGCTGACCCGGGGCGGGGACGACTACCTGGTCAAGCCGTTCGCCGTGGAGGAGCTGATGGCGCGGCTGCGCACCGTGCTGCGGCGCAGCACGGGGCCGGGCTTCCGGCGGTCGGTGCTGCGGGTGGCGGACCTGACGATGGACGAGGACACCCGCGAGGTGCGGCGCGGCGAGCGGCTGCTGTCGCTGACGCCGACCGAGTACGAGGTGCTGCGCTACCTGATGCGGCGGTCGCCGACCGTGCTGACCAAGACGCAGATCCTGGACCACGTGTGGGAGTACGGCTTCGGGGGCCGCTCCAACGTGGTGGAGCTGGTGGTGAGCCGGCTGCGGCGCAAGCTGGACGACACCGGGGAGCCGCTGATCCGGACGGTGCGGGGCTTCGGGTACGTGATCCGGCAGGCCGCCGAGTGACGGCGTTTCTCCGGCGGCTGCGGGACACGTACCGGAGGATGCGCCTGGGCACCCGGCTGGCGCTGGGCCTCGGGGTGCTGTCGCTGGCGGTGTTCGCGGTGGTCGGCACCGCGCTCACCACGTACATGCGCGACTACCTGGAGCGGCAGCTGGGCGACCAGCTGAAGCTGATCCAGGCCGTGCAGGCCAAGGACGCGGCGGCGCACGGCACGGTCCGGCGGAAGCCGTACTACGGCTGGTACACGGCCGTGTACGACGTCTCCGGCGACGCGGTCACCCTGCGCAGGCCCTCCGACGTGCCCGAGGACACCCGTGCGCTGGCCGACCTCGCGCGGGCGATGGCGCACTCCGACACCGAGCTGACCCGCACCGCGCGGATCGACGGGGAGGGCACCTACCGGCTGCGCGGCTGCGAGGTCGAGCCGGGGGTGGTGCTGGTGAGCGCCGCGCCGGTGGAGGACGTCGAGGAGACCGTCGAACAGCTGGTCACCGTGCAGGTCGTGGTGTTCGCGCTCGCGCTGCTGGCGCTGGTGGTGTTCGGGCGGCGGATGCTGCGGCGCGGGCTGCAGCCGCTGAGCGACATGGCGCACACCGCGCACGGCATCGCCTCGCACGACCTGACCGAGTCGGCGGCCCGGCTGCCGCTGCGCGCCGACGGGCGGGACGGCGGGCGGGAGGTGGCGGAGCTGCGCACCGCGTTCAACACCATGCTGGAGCACATCGACGACTCCCTCGCGGTGCGCGCGGAGGCGGAGCTGCGGCTGCGCCGGTTCGTCGCGGACGCCTCGCACGAGCTGCGCACCCCGCTGATGTCGGTGCGCGGCTACGCCGACCTGTTCCAGTACGCCGCCGCCAACGAGCCCGCCGAACGCGACCGGCACCTGGCCCGGCTGCGCGCGGAGGCCGCCCGGATGGGGGTCCTGCTGGACGATCTGCTGCTGCTCGCCCGGCTGGACGCGGCGGAGGCGGAGGCACCGCTGCGGACGGCGGACACGGACCTGCTGGAACTGGTCCAGCAGGCCGCCGACGCGTTCCGGGCGAGCCGTCCGGACCATCCGCTGACGGTGACGGCCGGCACCGGCCCGCTGGTGCTGCGGCTGGATCCGCAGCGCGTCCGGCAGGTGCTGGACAACCTGCTCGCCAACGCGGCCGTGCACACCCCGGCCGGGACCCGGGTCTCCGTGGCGGTCTCCGTCGCCGGCGGCTCGGCGCTGGTGCGGGTCGCCGACACGGGGCCCGGTGTCCCGGCGGAGGACCGGGAGCGGGTCTTCGACCGGTTCCACCGGGTCGACAAGGCCCGCAGCCGGGACCGGGGCGGCAGCGGGCTGGGCCTCGCGGTCGCCCGGTCGCTGGTGCGGGCGCACGGCGGCGACGTCGAGCTGAGCGGCGGGCCGGGGGCGACGGTCTTCACCGTGCGGCTGCCCCTGGGCGGTGCGGACGGGGCGCACCGCGAGGGCCCCTGACGGATCCGGTCAGCCCTCGGCGGGCTGCAGCGTCAGCGAGATGCTGTTGATGCAGTACCGCTGGTCCGTGGGGGTCGGGTACCCCTCGCCCTCGAAGACGTGCCCGAGGTGGGAGCCGCAGCGGGCGCAGCGGACCTCGGTGCGCACCATGCCGTGCGACCGGTCCTCCACCAGCTCCACGGCGTCGGTGTCCTTCGGGTCGTAGAAGGACGGCCAGCCGCAGTGCGACTCGAACTTGGTGGTCGAGGTGAACAGTTCGGCGCCGCAGGCGCGACAGGAGTAGACGCCCTCGGTCCTGGTGTCGGTGTACTCGCCGGTGAAGGCGGGTTCCGTGGCCGCCTGGCGCAGGACGGCGTACTCGGACGGGGACAGCTCCGCGCGCCACTGCTCGTCCGGCTTCTCCACGTCGTACGGCATGAGCTTCCAGCCCCTTACTTCGACAGACGGTCCAGGATGAGCGGGCCGAGGTCGGTGACGTCGCCCGCTCCCATGGTGAGAACGAGATCACCGGGCTTCGCCATTCCCGCGATCACCTCGGGGACCTCCGCCCTGTCGTGGACGGCGGCGACGTCCGCGCCGGCCGCCCGGGCCGCCTCGATGATCAGCTCGCTGGTGACGCCGGGGATCGGGTCCTCGCGGGCCGGGTAGACGTCCAGCACCACCGAGGCGTCGGCCAGGGCCAGGGACCCGCCCATCTCCGTGCCCAGCTCACGGGTGCGGGAGAACAGGTGGGGCTGGAAGACGACGAGGATGCGGGCGTCGCCGGCGGCGGCGCGCATGGCCTCCAGGTCGGCGGTCATCTCGGTCGGGTGGTGCGCGTAGGAGTCGATCACCTGGACGCCGGCGGCCTCGCCCTTGAGCTGGAGGCGCCGCTTCACCCCGGTGTACGCGGCGAGCGCCGGGGCCAGCTCGGCGGCCGGGACGCCGAGCGCCACGCCGGCGGCGAGCGCGGCGACCGCGTTGTGCGCGTAGTGCCGGCCGGGGACCGACACGGTGAAGGTGAGCGGGGCGCCGTCGAGCTCGACGGTCACCTCGCTCCTCAGCCCCTGCGGGACGACCGACAGCACCCGCACGTCGGCGTCGTCCGACTCCCCGTACGTCACGGTCCGCACCGAGCCGTCCAGCCGCCGGGTCAGCTCGCGGGCGCCCTCGTGGTCGGCGGAGATCACCAGGGTGCCGCCGGGCACGATCCGGCCGACGAACGTCTCGAAGGACTCGTGGATCTCCTCCATGGAGGCGTAGTTGGCGTGGTGGTCCAGCTCCACGTTGAGGATGATCGCGACCTCGGGCGCGTACGTGTGGAAGCTGCGGTCCGACTCGTCGGCCTCGGCGACGAAGATCTCGCCCGCGCCGTGCAGCGCGTTGGAGCCGGGGGCGTCCAGGTCGCCGCCGATCGCGTACGACGGCTCGCGGCCCAGTGCGGTGAGGGAGACGGCCAGCATGGAGGTGGTGGTGGTCTTGCCGTGGGTGCCGGCCACCGCGATCGGGCGCAGGCCGTCCATCAGGGCGGCGAGGGCGTCGGAGCGGTGCACCACCGGGACGCCCAGTTCGGCCGCGCGGACCAGCTCGGGGTTGTCCTCGCGGATCGCCGAGGAGACGACGACGCAGCTGGCGTCGTCGGCGAGGTGGGCGGCGGCGTGCCCGATGTGGACGGTGACGCCGAGGGCGCGCAGGGCGTCGGCGGTGGCGGAGTCCTTGGCGTCGCTGCCGGCCACCTTCGCGCCGCGCTGGGCGAGGATCTTGGCGATGCCCGACATCCCGGCGCCGCCGATGCCGATGAAGTGCGGTCGGTCCATGGCGGTAGGAAGGCCGGGTGCCATGTGTGTTCTCCCAGTGGTGCGACGAGCGGGACGGCGGTCTTCGCGCCCTCCCGGGGGAGCCGGGAGGGCGCCGCCCCAGCCTATGCCTTGCTGTGGGAGAAGAGTTTCAGCACCGGCACCCCGACCTTGTGCCGGGCTCGGGAGGCCCAGTCACGGTGGAAGAACTCCTCCACGTAGTGCGGGTCGGTCAGCACGATCACCTCGTCCGCCCCGACCTCCTCCACCACGGCCTTCAGCGCGTCCAGGGGGTGGTCCGCGACGAGCCGGCCGTCCGCCGTGTCGCCGGTGGCGCGCAGGGCCCGCAGGGACACCTCCAGGGCCCGCTCCCCCATGCCCTCGGCCTCCTCGCCCTCGGGGGTCCCGCCCTCGCGGACGGCCTCGTCGAGCTCGCCGAGCGCCACGTCGTCGATGGCCCTCAGCAACCGGTCGGCCTGCTCGCCGCGCGGCTGGAGCAGCACGTGGAAGGAGACCGGCTCGTCGCCGTGCAAGGTGGTGACGAACTCCACGTCGGCGGACGTCAGGGCCTTCTCGATCATCAGTACGCTGGTGAACACCAGGCTCCCCTTCTCCTCGGAGGACCCTAGGGCCCCCTCTCTGCTCCGTGGACCGGGCCCGGCCCTGCGGAAACCATCCTGCCCCGTGTGCGCACGGGTACCGCCGGATTCAGTGTCGTCCCTTCCCGCACCCGCCGGACGAATGCGTTCCGCCGATCGCCGGACCGGCGGCCACCGTCGGGCGCCCCCGGCCGCGACCGGTCAGGACCGCTGGTACCGGGTGAACAGGAAACCGTCCTCCTCCAACATCGACGTCAGCGCGAAACGCCGCGGAAGTGTTACGGACGGTCCACCGGCGATGCGCTGCGCGTCACCGGCGGTGAGCATCGGCGAGACGGTCAGGCAGAGCTCGTCCAGCACCCCGGCCGCCACCAGCTGGCCCAGCAGCCGCGGCCCGCCCTCGGTCAGCAGCCGGGTGTGCCCGAGGTCCGCGAGGGCCCGCACCGCCCGCGCGGGGTCCACCGCCTCCCCCTCCCCCGCGGTGACCACCCGGGCGCCGGCCCGCTCGGCGGCGGCCACCCGGTCCGGGGCGGCCCCGGCGCCGGTCAGCAGCAGCGTGGGCACCAGCGGGGAGGTGAACAGCGGCAGCGAGAAGTCCAGGTCCAGACCGGCCGTCACCACCGCGATCACGGGGGCGGGCCCCTGTCCCGCCGCCTCCCGCGCGGCCGCGAACTCGGCGCGTGCGCGTGCCGGGCGGTACCCCTCCTGCCGTACCGTCTGCGCACCGACGACCACGACGTCGGCGAGCGCCCGCAGCGTGCCGAAGATCCGCATGTCGGCCGGGCAGGAGATGGGCTGTGAGCGGCCGTCGTGCTGGGCGGCCCCGTCGAGGGTGGACACCATGTTGGCCCGCAGCCACGGTTCCCGCCCCCGCGGCCCCGGCCCGGGGTAGGCGTACGCGGCGGCGAGCTCGGCGAGGCTCCACTCACGGGCCGCGGTCTCGTCGGTCGCGTCGGTCACGTCGGTCACGGGGAACAGGCGTCGCATGTCAGGCAGTGTTCCACGCCCCGTAGCATGGGGGACCGTGTCGTCCTCCTCCCCCGCCTCCCGTCCCGGTCCGACAGCCGACGTGGCCCCGTTGTCGCTGTGCGCCCGTGAGCCGCACGTGCCCGCGGACCGGCTCGTCGCCGAGATGGTGCCGCCGCCGCGGTTCGACTCGGTCCGCTTCTCCACCTACCTCCCGGACCCGGACCAGCCGAGCCAGACCGAGGCCGTGCGCGTCCTCGAGGGTTTCGCGGCCGGTCTCGGCGGGGCCGCGGACGGCGCCCCGGGCCGGCGCGGGCTGTTCGGCTTCGGCAGGGCGCGGAGGAAGGCCCCGGCCGGGCCGCGCGGCGTCTACCTCGACGGCGGCTACGGCGTCGGCAAGACCCACCTGCTGGCCTCCCTGTGGCACGCCACCCCGGCGGAGCCCGCGCTCAAGGCGTTCGGCACCTTCGTGGAGCTGACCAACCTGGTCGGCGCCCTCGGCTTCCAGCAGACGGTGAGGACCCTCTCCGGGCACCGCCTGCTGTGCATCGACGAGTTCGAGCTGGACGACCCGGGCGACACCGTGCTGGTCTCCACCCTGCTCGGCAAGCTGGTCGAGGCGGGCGTCGCGCTGGCCGCCACCTCGAACACGCTGCCGGGCAAGCTCGGCGAGGGCCGGTTCGCCTCCGCCGACTTCCTGCGCGAGATCCAGGGCCTGTCGGCCCACTTCCGCGCCCTGCGCATCGACGGCGAGGACTACCGCCACCGCGGTCTGCCCGAGGCTCCGGCGCCGTACTCCGACGAGCTGGTGACCAGGACGGCGCACGCCACCGAGGGCGCCTCCCTCGACGCCTTCCCGGACCTGCTGGACCACCTGGCGAGGGTCCACCCCAGCCGCTACGGCGCCCTGACCGACGGGGTCCGCGCGGTGTGCCTCACCGGTGTGCGTCCGGTGCCGGACCAGTCGACCGCGCTCCGGCTCGTCGTCCTCGCGGACCGGCTCTACGACCGCGAGGTGCCCGTGCTCGCCTCGGGACTGCCGTTCGACCGGCTGTTCAGCGAGGAGATGCTGAAGGGCGGCTACCGCAAGAAGTACTTCCGGGCGATCTCGCGGCTCACCGCGCTGGCCCGCGACGCGGGACGGCTCACCGGGACCCGGTGAGCCGGAGGTCGGACACCTGGTCGAGCCGCCGCCGGCCGGGAACGCATTCGCGCCAACACACCCTTTCTTTTCAGGCTCTCTTCGCCACGAAACATTGAGTTAACCCTGCAAAGGACCGTGCGGGGTTAACGTGTTTCTTGACCAACCGTTGACCAGGCATTGGTGTGCGGGAGAGGGGCGAACCGCCTTGTGAAGCACCCGTGTTCCAAGGTCCGGCGACCGCGGCCACACCCCGGCCCCGCGTCGTCGCTTTACCTTCGCTTCATTTCCCCGTATGCGCGGAATCTTCGCATCCGCGCATACGGCACGTGAAACAAGGGCCACGGGTCAGTGGTGGAGTCCGGCTTCCGTCATGCCCGTCCGACGCGTCCCCACGCGCGCCAGGAGGTATCACCAGATGCAGCCCCTCATCGACAACGCCCGCACCTTCGGACAGCGCCCCGAGGAGTTCGCCCGCCTCGCCGAGGGGCAGTCCCCCGGCGTCCTGTTCATCACCTGCTCCGACTCCAGGGTCGTACCGGCCCTGATCACGGGCGCCCGGCCCGGCGAGCTCTTCGAGCTGCGCACCGCGGGCAACATCGTCCCGCCGTACGCCCCCGGGCGCCCCACCGCCGAAGCCGCCACCGTCGAGTACGCCGTGGGGGTCCTCGGCGTCGCTGACATCGTGGTCTGCGGCCACTCCCACTGCGGGGCCGTCGGCGCGCTGGTGCGGGGCGACGACCTGGACGCCGTACCCGCCGTGCGCGACTGGCTGGCGCACGCCGCCGACGAGCCGGCGTCGGCCGACGCCGCGGACCCCGCCTGCGCGGACGCGGTCCAGCACCACGTCCTGGCCCAGCTGCTGCGGCTGCGCTCGTACCCGTGCGTCGAGCGCCGGCTGGCCTCCGGCCGGCTGCGGCTGCGCGGCTGGTACTACGAGGTGCACACCGGAGCCGTACGCGAACACCGCGCGGACACCGACGCGTTCGAGGCGCTGTGAGCACGGCCGTGTCCAGGTTCCCGCATCTGCGGCAGGACTTCGCCGCCTCACTGGTCGTGTTCCTCGTCGCCCTCCCGCTGTGCGTGGGCGTCGCCGTCGCCTCCGGCGTCCCGGCCGAACTCGGCCTGGTCACCGGCATCGTGGGCGGGCTGGTCACCGGAATGCTGCCGGGCAGCAGCCTGCAGGTGTCCGGCCCGGCCGCCGGGCTGACCGTGCTGGTCTTCGAGGCCGTCGACACCTACGGGCTGCCCGCGCTCGGCGTGATCGTGCTGGCCGCCGGCCTGCTCCAGCTGGCCATGGGCGCACTGCGGCTCGGCCGCTGGTTCCGCGCGATATCCGTCTCGGTGGTCGAGGGCATGCTGGCCGGCATCGGCCTCGTGCTCATCGCCGGTCAGCTGTACGCGGCGGCCGGGCTGACGGCGCCCGCCTCCGGCGTCGACAAGCTCCTCGGGCTGCCCGGGGCCGCCGTGGACGCGCTCGGCAGCACCGAGGCGCTCGCCTCGCTCGCGGTCGGCGCGGGCACCGTCGCCGTGATGGTGCTGTGGCGCCGGATGCCCGGACCGGCCGGCGCCGTACCGGGCGCGCTCGCGGCGGTGCTGCTGGCGACGGCGGTGACCCTCGCGTTCGGCGTGCCCGTCGCGACGGTCGAGGTGCGCGGCCTGCTCGACGCCGTCCAGCCGCCCGGCGCGGACGCCTTCGGCTCACTGGGCGTCGGCGTCCTCGGCACGATCCTCGCCTTCACCCTGATCGCCTCCGCCGAGAGCCTGTTCAGCGCGGCGGCGGTGGACCGGCTGCACGACGGCCCGCGCACCCGGTACGACAAGGAGCTGATGGCGCAGGGCGCGGGCAACACGCTCTGCGGTGCGCTCGGCGCGCTGCCGATGACGGCGGTCATCGTGCGCAGCTCGGCCAACGTCCGGGCGGGCGCGAGGACCAAGGCGGCCCGGGTGCTGCACGGCGTGTGGCTGCTGCTGTTCGCCGCGCTGCTGCCGTCCGCGCTGGCGCTGATCCCGCTTCCCGCGCTGGCCGGCGTCCTGGTCCACGCGGGCTGGAAGCTGATCCCGTTCCGCGCGGTGGCCACGCTGTGGCGCGGGCACCGCGGCGAGGCGCTGGTCCTGGTGGTCACCGCCGTGTCGATCGTCGCGCTCAACATGTTCGAGGGCGTGCTGATCGGTCTGGCCCTGTCGGTCGTCAAGACGGCCTGGGAGTCCTCGCAGGCGAAGGTGGAGGTCATAGACAAGGGCGCGGGCCCCGTCCAGGTGCACCTGTCGGGCAACGCGACCTTCCTGCGCCTCCCGAAGATCCTGGACGCCCTGGAGTCCCTCCCCCGGGACCGCCCGGTCGAACTGGACCTCACCGGCCTCCACCACGTCGACCACGCCTGTCGCACGGCCCTGAAGGCCTGGTCCGAATCCCACGGCGCCCCGGGCACGGCCCCGGTGAAGCTCAAGGAGGCCCCGGTCACGGCTTCCTAGGGGCGCGGGGGCGGGGCGGCGGGGCCGTGCCGCCCCCTCCCCGCGCCCGTCCCGGCGTGGCCCCGCACCGATGGGCGGGCATATCGTTGCAGGAGCAGACAGAGCGGACCTCTGACCGGGAGGCCGACATGGTCGAGGAGCTCCTCACCGCAGCCGCCGCCACGGCCGCCGCCGCCGCGGTCTACCTCACCGCGGCGGCCCGGGTCGTCAAACAGTACGAACGCGGCGTCGTCTTCCGCCTCGGCCGCCTGCACGGCGACGTGCGCCCGCCCGGGTTCAACCTGATCGTCCCCGGCGTGGACCGGCTGCGCAAGGTGAACCTGCAGATCGTCACGATGCCGGTGCCGGCCCAGGAGGGCATCACCCGGGACAACGTGACCGTCCGGGTCGACGCGGTCGTCTACTTCAAGGTCGTCGACGCGTCGGCGGCCGTCGTCAACGTGGAGGACTACCGCTTCGCCGTCTCCCAGATGGCCCAGACCTCGCTGCGGTCGATCATCGGCAAGAGCGACCTCGACGACCTGCTGTCCAACCGCGAGAAACTGAACCAGGGCCTGGAGCTGATGATCGACAGCCCCGCGATCGGCTGGGGCGTGCAGATCGACCGCGTCGAGATCAAGGACGTCTCCCTGCCCGACACCATGAAGCGCTCCATGGCCCGCCAGGCCGAGGCCGACCGCGAACGCCGGGCCCGCGTCATCAACGCCGACGCCGAACTCCAGGCCTCCAGGAAACTCGCCGAGGCCGCCCAGGAGATGGCGGAGACCCCCTCCGCCCTCCAGCTCCGCCTGCTGCAGACCATCGTGGCCGTCGCCGCCGAGAAGAACTCCACCCTCGTCCTGCCCTTCCCGGTCGAACTCCTGCGCTTCCTCGAACGCGCCCAGCAGCCCGCACCCGACCCCGCGGCGGGGGCCCGTCCGGCGGCCGGCGGCCCCCGGCCCGGGCCGTGACACGAGCGACACGCGTGGTTCCCGTGATCCGTACCAGGTGATAGACACGGCTGGATCACAGTTCCTGTCCGCCAGCAGGAAGGTTTCCCCATGTCAGAAACCGGGTCCACCACCGGCTCCGCCGCGACCCGGCGCCAGGTGCTCGCCCGTGCCGGCGCCCTCGGCGCCGGCATCGCCTTCACCGGCGCCCTCTCCGAACTCTTCACCGGCACCGCCGCGGCGCGGGACCTCGGCCACGGCGGCTACGGCCCCCTGGTCCCCGACCCCGACGGACTGCTCGACCTGCCGAAGGGCTTCCGCTACCGGGTCCTCTCCCGCGAGGGCGACCCGCTGCGCTCCGGCGAGGGCCCGGTCCCCTCCAACCACGACGGCATGGCCGCCTTCGCCGGCCGCCACGGCCGGGTCCACCTGGTCCGCAATCACGAGAACCGCGCCACCGGCAGGATCCCGGTCCCGGCGGTCGACGGCCTGACCTACGACCCGGAGGGCAAGGGCGGCTGCACCGCGCTCACCCTGGACCACCACGGCCGGGTGCTGTCGGAGCGGGTGGCGATCGCCGGCACGGCGGTGAACTGCGCGGGCGGGCCGACCCCCTGGGACACCTGGCTGACCTGCGAGGAGACCGAGGACAAGGCCGGCACGGGCGGCTACACCAAGGACCACGGCTACGTCTTCGAGGTCGACGGCGCCGACCCGCGCCGCACGGGCGCCGTACCGCTGACCGCGATGGGCCGCTTCCAGCACGAGGCGGTCGCCGTGGACCCGAAGCGGGGCGTGGTCTACGAGACGGAGGACGCGTTCGAGCGCCCCTTCGGCCTCTTCTACCGCTTCCTGCCGCGCAAGCCGCTGGGCGGCACCGGTTCGCTGCGCGCGGGCGGCCGGCTCCAGGCCATGCGGGTGCCCGGGGTGCCCGACCTGTCGTCGATCCAGGACACCGGCGCCCGCTTCGACGGCGTCGAGTGGGTGGACGTGCCGGATCCGCAGGCCGTCGGGACCCCCATCCGCCACCAGGACTTCGGTCCGCGGGGCATCACCCACGCGCAGAAGCTGGAGGGCTGCTACTGGGGCGGACGCTCGGTCTACTTCGTGTCGTCCTTCGCCCGCAGCGCCGAGGGGTCGGCGGCCGACCACTACGGCCAGGTCTGGCGCTACGACCCGGACCGGCGCCGCCTCACCCTGGTGATCGTCTTCGGTCCGGACACCGACGTCCGGCTGCCCGGCGAGTCGCCGGACAACATCTGTCTGGCGCCCGGCGGCGGCCTGATGGTGTCCGAGGACGGCAACGGCGCCCAGCACGTCTTCGGCGTCACCCGGCACGGCGAGGTCTACCCGGTGGCGCGCAACCGCCAGGCGGTCACCTCGGCCGCCGCGGCGGGCGGCGCCCCCGGGGAACCGGAGTGGGGCGAGTTCGCCGGGGTCACCTTCTCCCCGGACGGCCGCACCATGTACGTCAACTGCTACGCGCCCGGCACGACGTTCGCCGTGACGGGCCCCTGGCGCGGGTAGCCGCGCCGGGGGCGGGGCGGGGGGCGCGCGGGTGCGCCGCCCTCCGCCGCCGGGCCGACGCCCCCGTGGCCGTACGTCGGTCCCGTGGCCGTACGTCGGTCCCGTGGCCGTACGTCGGTCCCGTGCCGTCCGGCACGCAGGGGGACGAGCCCGCCACTGAACCGGACCGACCGGGGTACTCGCCCTCCCATGACGGAGAATCAGCAGGTCAGAGGCTCGTACTGGCTCGAAACGGCACCCGGCGGCCGGCATCCGGCGCTCACCGGGGACCTCGACGTCGACGTGGCCGTGATCGGCGCGGGCATCGCCGGCCTGTGCACGGCCCGGGAGCTGGCACGGGCGGGCAAGAGCGTCGCGGTCCTGGAGGCCGGGCGGGTCGCGGCCGGCGTCACCGGGCACACCACGGCCAAGATCACCGCCCTGCACACCCTGGTCTACGACAAGCTGCGCCGCACCCGGGGCGCCGAGGGCGCCCGGCTGTACGCCCGTTCGCAGTCCGAGGCGATCGAGCACACCGCCCGGGTCGTGGCGGAGCTCGGCGTCGACTGCGCGTGGGAGCGCCGCAGTTCGTACACCTACGTCCGGGACGCGGACCGGGTGGAGGAGCTGCGCGCGGAGGCCAGGGCGGCGCGGGAGGCGGGCCTGCCGGCCTCCTTCGTGACGGAGACCGGCCTGCCGTTCCCGGTGGCGGGCGCCGTCGAGGTGAGGGACCAGGCGCAGTTCCACCCCCGCAGGTACCTGCTGGCCCTCGTGGACGACATCGTCGCGCACGGCGGGCGCGTCCACGAGGACACCACCGTCGTCGGCCTGGAGGAGGGCACCCCGAACCGCCTGTCCACGGCGGCCGGGGCGACGGTGACGGCCCGGGACGTCGTGGTCGCCACCCACTACCCGGTCTTCGACCGGGCGCTGCTGTTCACCCGCCTCTCCCCGCGCCGCGAACTGGTCGTCGCCGGTCCGGTCCCGGCCGGCCAGGACCCCGGCGGCATGTACATCACCCCCGAGGAGAACACCCGCTCGGTGCGCACCGCCCCCTACGGCGAGGACGGCGCCCGCCGCCTCCTCGTGATCACCGGTGAGCACTTCACGCCGGGCACGGGCGACACCCGCGCCCGCTTCGACCGCCTCTCCGCCTGGGCCCGCACGCACTTCCCCGGCGTGGAGCTCACCCACTCCTGGGCCACCCAGGACAACGACCCCACCGACACCGTGCCGCTGGTCGGCCCGCTGCACCCGGGCGCCCGGCACACCTACGTCGCCACCGGCTTCGGCGGCTGGGGCATGAGCGGCGGCATGATGGCGGGCCTGCTGCTCACCGCGCAGATCACCGGCAGGGAGTGCGCCTGGAGCGGGCTGTACGACCCGCGCCGGCTGGCTTCCGCCGTGCGCGAGGCGCCGTCCTTCCTCAAGCACCAGGCGCAGGTGGCCAAGCACTTCGTCGGCGACCGGCTGCGTCCGGCGCCGCCGGCCGAGGCGCTGCCGCCGGGCGAGGGCGCCGTGGTCCGCACGGAGGACGGCCGGCTCGCGGTCTACCGCGACGAGGACGGCGCCCTGCACGCCGTCTCCGCCCGCTGCACCCACATGGGCTGCCTGGTGGACTTCAACGCCGCCGAACGCGCCTGGGAGTGCCCCTGCCACGGTTCCCGCTTCGACACGGACGGCAAGGTCATCCAGGGCCCGGCGACCCGGCCGCTGGAGCGGCGCGACATCTGAGGCGGCGGGGCGGGCGCCCACCCGGGTGACGCGGGGCCCGGCTCCCCGGCGCGACGACGGGAACAGCCGAAAGCCACTCATATGGTCATACGGTGATCCCTCTCGTACGCCGCGCCGTCGCCGTGGGCGTCCTGGCCACCGCCCTCGCCTCCTGCGCCACCCCCCGCCCGGCCCCGCAGGCACCCCGCCCCGCGCCCTCCGCGCCCCCGGCCCCTCCCACCCTCGTCGCGGGCCCGTCCGGCCTGACCCCGGTCTTCCGCCACGGCCCGCGCGACGGCGAGCGGACGGTCGCCCTCACCTTCGACGCCGACATGACCGCCGACCAGGGCCCGAGGGCGGCGGCGGGCGAGCGCTTCGACCACCCGCGGCTCATCGCCGCCCTGCGCGCGCTGCGGGTGCCGGCCACGGTGTTCATGACCGGCCGCTGGGCCGAGGAGTACCCGGACCAGGCCCGCGCCATCGGCCGGGACCCGCTCTTCGAGGTCGCCAACCACTCCTACAGCCACTACGCGTTCACCGGCGACTGCTACGGCCTGCCGACCGTCCCCGCCGACCGGATGCGGGCGGACGTGGAGCGGGCGTACGCGGTGTTCCGGAAGGTGGGCGTGCCCGGTCCGAAGCCGTACTTCCGCTTCCCCGGCGGCTGTTACGACCGCGCGGCGCTCGAGGCACTGACCCCGGCCGGCGTGACGGCCGTGCAGTGGGACGTGGTGGGCGGCGACGCGTTCGCCACGGACGCGGAGGCGGTGGCCCGGCAGGTGCTGGACGGCGTGCGTCCCGGCTCGGTGGTCGTCCTGCACTGCACCCGCAGCGCGGCCCCGGCCACGGAGCGGGCCGTACGGACGATCGTCCCGGAGCTGCGCCGCCGGGGTTACCGCTTCGTCAGGGTGTCCGACCTGATCGCGGCGGCGAACGGCCGGGCCGGGCGGCCTACCCTTGACCCATGAGCGACACCGACGACTACTGCCTGATCGACGCCACCCGGCCGCCCAGGGCGGACGGCCCGCCCTACGCGGCGTGCGTGCTGTGCCAGGAGCCGACGGAGTACCCCGAGTCCTGCAAGGGCGTCACGCTGTGCCCGGTCTGCGAGTGGCGGGAGGCCGAGCGCACGTCCTGCTCGGGCTGACGGCACTCCCGCGCGGGTTGGCAGACTGTCCCCCGTGAGCGACGACCGAACCCCTTCCGCCGACAGTCCCTTCCGCCCCGACCCGGGTGCCCGCGACACGGCGCCCCAGTTCGTCCTGCCCCTGGTGGTCCGCATCGAGCGGGCGGCGCCCCCGCCCCGCACGGACGCCCTGGAGACGGCGGCCCGCGCGGTGCTGGTGATGCTGACCGACGAGCGCTCGGTGGGCGAGGGCGCGTGGGCGCGGGCGGTGCGCGACTGGCAGGACGCCCGCATCCGCAAGGTGGTGCGCCGGGCGCGCGGCGCGGAGTGGCGCCGCGCCGAGGCCCTCCCGGGGATCACGGTCGCCGGCGGGTCGGCCGAGGTCCGCGTCTTCCCGCCCGTCCCCCTGGACGGCTGGCCCAAGGACCTGGCCCGCCTCCAGGTCTCCGGCACCGACCTCGACGACCCCGATCCCGCGCCCCCGGCGGATCCGGCGGGCCCCGTCCTGTGGCTCAACCCCGACCTCGGCATGTCGGCCGGCAAGGCCATGGCCCAGGCGGGTCACGGCGCCCAACTGGCCTGGTGGCGGCTCTCCGACGCGGCCCGCACGGCCTGGCACGCCGCCGGCTTCCCCCTCGCCGTCCGCACCGCCGACCCGGCCCGCTGGCCCGCCCTGACCTCCGGCGGCCTCCCCACGGTCCGCGACGCGGGCTTCACCGAGATCGCCCCGGGCTCGTGCACGGTGGTGGCGGACCACCCGGCGCTGCGGTGAGGCGGTGAACGGGCCTCCCCCGGACGCGGAACCGCCCGGGGGAGGCCGCCTTCGTCCCGTGCACCCGGTCGGCCGCGACCCGGGCACACCCCCAAACAAATTTTGCAAAAACTCTTTTGCGAAACCTCCGGGCCGCTCTACCCTCCCCTCATGGTCAGCGACGAGCAGAGACGCGTCCTCGATCCCGAACGGGACGCGGCGGCCCTGAAGGCCCTCACCCATCCCCTGCGCATCCGGCTGCTGGGGATGCTGCGGCAGGACGGCCCGGCCACCGCGAGCGAACTCGCGGTGCGGACCGGGGAGTCGTCCGCGTCCACCAGCTATCACCTGCGGGTCCTGGCGAAGCACGCGTTCGTCGCCGAGGCCGAGCACCGTGACGCGCGGGAACGCCGCTGGCGGGCGGTGCACTCCGTGACCTCCTGGGACAACAGGGCACTGGAGGCGTCACCGATCGGCGGCGCCTGGCTCGGCCTGTCGCGCAGGGCCCAGATCGAGCACCTGGGGGCGTCCCTGGTCCGGCACGAGGCCGACGTCGCCGAGGGCCGGCTGGGGCCGGAGTGGGTGGAGCCCTCCGGGATCAGCGACCTGGCGCCCCGTCTGACCCCCGAGTCGCTCACCGAGCTGTGGGAGGTGCTCGACCGGAAACTGGAGGAGCTGACCGCCCGCGACGCGGACGACCCGCGCGCCGCGCGGGTCGTCCTCCTCACGGCCGGACTGCCCCTGGCGCCGCGCGGCCCCGGCGCGGCGCCGGACGGGACGTCCGCCCCCGCGGGGACGGACGCCGGGGACGCCTCGTGACCGGTCCCCTCGACGCGCGCACGGCGCGACGGCGCTACGTCACGGTCTGCGTCCTCTTCTGGCTGCCGCTGGGACTGAGCATCGCCCCCATGGTCCTGCTGTTCACCGAGCGCGGCATGGCGATGGCGGCCGTCACGGGCCTGTTCGCCGCCCACTCCCTGACCGCCGCCGCGCTGGAACTGCCCACCGGAGGGCTGTCCGACGTCCTGGGGCGCCGGAGCGTCCTGGCGGCCGCCGGCCTGCTGGGTCTGGCCGCCCTGACCGTCGTGGGCCTGGGCACCGCCCCCTGGCTGCTCGGCCTGGGCATGGCCCTGATGGGCGCCGCCCGTGCCCTGTCCAGCGGACCGGCCGAAGCCTGGTACGTCGACGCCGTCCACGCGTGCTCCGGCCCGGGCGCCGAACTGCGCACCGGACTGGCCCGCGGCTCCTCCGCGACCTCCGCCGCGCTCGCCGCGGGCACCCTGCTCGGCGGCGCCCTCCCCTGGCTGCTCGGGCTCGGCCCCGACCTCGGCGCCCGGCTGGGCGACGCGACCTCCGGGCTGGTGCTGCCCCTCTCGCTCCCGTTGCTGCTGGGCGCCGCGGTCGAGGTCGCCTTCGTGCTGTACGTCCTGACCGCGCTGCCCGAGCCGCCCCGGCCCCCGGCCACCCTGCGCGACGTCGTCGGAGGCGTCCCGGCCACCGTCACGGAGGGACTGCGTCTGGGGAGGCGCGACGGGCTGGTCCGCCGGGTGCTCCTCAGCGCGGGGGCCGCGGGCGGCGCCCTGACCTCGATCGAACTGCTCACACCGGGCCGGGCCGCGGCGCTCACGGGCACGTCGGAGTCGGGCGCGGTGCTCTTCGCCGCACTCGCCTGCGCCGGATTCGTCTGTTCCGGTGTCGGCAACCACCTCGCGCCGTCGGTCGCCCGGCTCGCGGGCGGCGGCGAGCGCGCGGTCCTGGTGGGCCTCGGCACCGGCGCGGGCGGGCTGCTCCTGCTCGGCGCCACCGCGACGTCCGCGGGAGCCGTAACCGCGGCCCTGGCGGCCCTCGGTTACGGCTCCCTCCACTTCGGGCTCGGCCTGGCCGGGCCGAACGAGAACGACCTGCTGCACCGCCGGGTGACCGGTTCCGTCCGGGCCACCGCGCTGTCCGTCCAGTCCCTCGCCCTGCAACTGGTGGGAGCGCTCACCGGCCTGGTCGTCGGCGTCCTTGCGCCGGGCCCGCTGCCCTGGGTGCTGGGCGGCGCCGTGCTGCTGGCGGGGGCCCTCCTGTGGATCCGCCGCGCCGGGGACGCCCCCGCGGCGCCCCGGCCGCACGCCGTGCCGTCGTCCCCGGCATGACCTCCGCCCGGCCCGCGTGCCCCCACCTCAAATTTTGCTCTGAAGGTGGCCGGGGTGCGGTTCGGGGGCGGGACGGGGGGCCATATCCCCCTCACCTACGGGGGCCGGCCATGCCGGTGGAGGAGGGAACGACGGTGCGGTTGGGGACGGGGATCGGATGGCGGCCGGAGATAGCGGAGGCCGTCGAGGGCATGCCGGGGATCGACTGGGTCGAGGTGGTGGCCGAGAACGTCTGCCCCGGGCATCTGCCCGAGTCGCTGGTGCGGCTGCGGCAGCGCGGGGTGACCGTCGTGCCGCACGGGGTCTCGCTGGGGCTCGGCGGGGCCGAGCGGCCCGACGAGGGACGGCTGGCCGCCCTCGCCGAACGGGCGGAGGCGCTCCGGGCGCCGCTCGTCACCGAGCACATCGCGTTCGTCCGGGCGGGCGGGACGCTGACCGCCTCCGCGCCGTTCGAGGCCGGGCACCTGCTGCCCGTGCCGCGCACCCGTGACGCCCTGGACGTGCTGTGCGAGAACGTCCGCATCGCCCAGGACGCGCTGCCCGTGCCGCTCGCCGTGGAGAACATCGCCGCGCTGATCTCCTGGCCCGGCGAGGAGCTGACCGAGGGACAGTTCCTGTACGAGCTGGCCGACCGGACCGGCGTACGGCTCCTCATCGACGTCGCCAACCTGCACACCAACCACGTCAACCGGGGCGAGGACCCGGCCGAGGCGCTCGCCGGACTGCCCCTGGAGGCCCTCGCGTACGTCCATGTCGCGGGCGGGTTCGAGCGGGACGGCGTGTGGCACGACAGCCACGCCCACCCCGTTCCGCGGCCGGTGCTCGACATCCTCACCGACCTCGCCTCCCGGGTCTCCCCTCCCGGCGTGCTGCTGGAACGGGACGAGAACTTCCCGGAGGCCCGGGAGATGGAACGGGAGCTGGGCGCGATCCGCCGGGCGGTGGACGAGGGGGCGCGGCGGCGGGACCCGGACGGCGCGGCCCCGGTCGTCGGCGCCCGTCCCGAGCCGCGGCGGGACTCCCCCGAGGGCGCCCGGGAGCGGCTCGCGCTCGCGCAGACCGCGGTGCTGTCCGCGCTGGTCGCGGGGACGCCCGTGCCGGAGGGGTTCGACCGGGTGCGGATGGGGGTGCAGGCGCGGGCGCTCGCCGCCAAGCGGGCCGACGTCGTCGCCAAGGTCGCGCCCGAACTGCCGGTGATCCTGGGGGACGGATACCGGGCCGCCTTCCTCGCGTACGCGCGGACGCGGCCGATGGCCGGCGGCTACCGGCGGGACGCGCTGGACTTCGCCGAGCACGTGCTGGCCGGGCGGCCGCGGGACGCGTCGGTGCGGCGCGGGCTGCGGGAGTGGTGGCTGGAACGGTCGGGGCCCGAGCCGCGCTCGCACCGGCCGGCGGTGCGGCTGGCGCGGGCCACCCGGCGGGTGCTGCTGCGGCGTTGAGCGCCGGCCCGCGGCAATCCGGGACGGAACGCCGCATACCTCGGGCGCTCCGTCCCGGATCGTGGACACGGCATGGTGATCGCGCGGCCGTGCGCTTACAAACGGTCCGTGTTCTGGCTACCTCTGCTGCTCCTGGCCTGGGCGGTCGCCGGTGTGACGTGCCTGCGGCTGTGCCTGGCCGCCGTGCGCGGTGCCGCCGCGGCCGACTCCGGTGCGGGGGCGGACCGCGACCTGACCCTCTACGAGGCCGCGTTCCTCTCCGGCGGTCCCGGGCGGGTCGCCGACGTCACGCTCGTCGCGATGGCCCGTCAGCGGCGGCTGCTGCTGGCGCACACCGGCTGGGCCACGGTCGTCGACCCGCGCGGGCGGGACGAGATGGAACGGTCGGTGATAGGGGCGATGGGCCCTCGGGGGCAGTCGCCCCTCGCGCCGGTGCGGGCCGCCGCGGCGACCGCGGACGCCGTGCGCGGGATCGCCGAACGGCTGGCCGGCGCCGGGCTGGCGGTGCCCGACGGCGCCGGGACGAACGTCGCCCGGGCGGTGCGTCAGGTACGGCTCGCCGTGCCGGCCGTGGCCGTCCTGGGGGCGGCCGCCCTGCTCATGCCCGTGCCGTCGGACGTGCCGCGCCCACTGGTCGCGCTGTGGTTCGCGCTGCCGCTGCTCTTCACGCTGGGCTGTCTGGCCATCGCACGGTTCGAGGTCCACCCCGGCTCCCCCTGGGCCTCCCCGGCCGGTCAGCGTCTGCTGGACGCCCTGCCCCGTGCCGCCGGTGCCGCCGGCGACGAGCGCGCGTACCTCACCTCCGTCGCGGTGCGCGGCGTCCACGCGGTGGGGGAACCGGAACTGCGCGCGGCCTTCGCGCACCGGGGACCCCACGAAGGACCCTGACGCCGACACCCCGGCGGCCGGTGCTTGCCTCGGGCCACCGCCGCACGAAACATCCCTTTCATCGCCGTTGCGCACCGAAGGGATCGTCGATGAGAACTGCCGCCGCCGTCCACGTGGCCGCCGGGTCCTTGCTGCTCACCACCCTGGCCGCCGCCCCGGCCGGCGCGGGACCCGCCGACGCCGAGCTGCGCGGCACCGCGACG
>NZ_JBEORT010000087.1:0-28455 GCF_040302425.1 Streptomyces sp. NPDC126497 | reverse complement strand
GCTCGAGCGGCGGGCCCCTCCTGTGTTCCGTCTCCGGCGCCGGGCCGACCCGGACCCGGGGTGCCGGGTCCGACGGAGCGTCAGCCGCGTCCTCCGCCGTTCCCGTTGCCCCGGAAGAGGCCCTCGGGGAAGGTCGGTTCCCTGGTGCCGCCGCCGTCGCCCCCGCCGTTGTTCCCGCCGCCGGTCAGACCGCCGAGGAGGCCGCCCCCGTCGTCGCCGTTGCCGTTGTCGTCGCCGTCACCGCGGCCGGGCTCGTCGCGGTCGTCCTGCTTCTCCTGCTCCGGGTCGG
Organism: Streptomyces sp. NPDC126497; assembly: GCF_040302425.1. NCBI lineage: Bacteria > Bacillati > Actinomycetota > Actinomycetes > Kitasatosporales > Streptomycetaceae > Streptomyces > Streptomyces sp. NPDC126497. The sequence continues at coordinate 28,166 of NZ_JBEORT010000087.1, read as the reverse complement.
GGATGTGGACGGGGACGAAGGACTTCGCCTCCTTGCCCGCGAGGGCGCCGGCCATGGCGTCCTTCCAGATCGGGCCCGGGGTGTCGCCGCCGTAGACGAGGTCGTGGTAGACGCCGCCGATGGTGATGTTCCGCATCTCGACCTGCTGGCTGGCGCTGCCGACCCAGACGGCGCCCGAGAGGTTCGGGGTGTAGCCGACGAACCAGGCGTTGCGGCGCTCGTCGGTGGTACCGGTCTTGCCCGCGTTGTCCCGGTCGGCGAGGCCGGCCTGCTGACCGGTACCGGAGTCGACCACGCCCTTGAGCAGGGAGTTGATGGTGTCGGCGGTCTTCTCCGACATCGCCCGCGAGCAGGTGGACTTCGGCACCTCGAGGCTCTTCCTGCTCTCGCCCACCCGCTGGGTGACCGCCTCGATGGCGATGGGCGTGCAGTACATGCCGCGGTTGGCGAAGGCGGCGTACGCGGACGCCATGGTCAGCGGGGAGACGGACTCGGTGCCGAGGGCGATCGACGGGACCTGGGGCAGCTTCTTGCCGCTGCCCTGCAGGATGTGCAGCTTGTCGGCCATCTTGACGACCGGGCAGAGGCCGATGTCCGCGACCATCTCGATGAAGTAGGTGTTCACCGAGAGGGCCATCGCCTTCTTCAGCTGGTAGGGGCCCACCTCCGATTCGTTCTCGTTCGGGATCTTGACGCCGTCTTCGTTGGTGTAGGGCTTGCCGCACGTCTGAATGGGGCTCGGGACCGTCAGCTCGTACGGCGAGGGGTACTCCTGGGTCGCCGGACGGCCCTCCTCGAGGGCCGCGGCCGCCACGAAGGGCTTGAACGTCGAGCCCGTCGGGAAGCCGTTGCTCGTCCCCATCTTCTGGTCCGCCGAGTAGTTGATCTCGGTCTCGTGCTCGTTGGCGTTGGAGCCGTAGGGCTTCGACTGGCCCATCGCCACGATCTTGCCGGTGCCGGGCTCGACGAGGGTGGTCGCGGCGGCGACCTCGTCGCTCTTGTCGACGTGGTCCTGCAGCGACTGCTGGACGGACCCCTGGGCCTGCGGGTCGAGGGTGGTGCGGATGGTGAGGCCGCCCCGGTTCCACAGCTTCGTCCGGGTCTCCTGGTCCTTGCCGAAGACCGGGTCGTTGAGGAAGACGTTCTTCACGTAGTTGCAGAAGAACCCGGCGTCCTTGACGGCCGTGGTGCAGCCGCTGCGCGGCGCGCTGACGCGCAGGCCCAACGGCTTCTTCCTGGCGGCCTCCGCCTGGGCCGGCGTGATGTCGCCGGTGGCGGCCATGCGGGTCAGCACGGTGTTGCGGCGCTTCAGGGCCTGGTCCGGGTCGTTCACCGGGTCGTAGCGGCTGGGCGACTGGACGAGGCCGGCGAGCAGGGCGGCCTCCTCCAGGGCCAGGTCCTTGGCCGACTTGGAGAAGTAGCGCTGGGACGCGGCCTCGACGCCGTACGCCTGCTGGCCGAAGAAGGTGATGTTCAGGTAGTTCTCGAGGATCTTCTTCTTGCCCAGCTCCTCCTCGACCTGGATCGCGTACTTCAGCTCCGCGATCTTGCGGCCGATGGTCTGCTGGGTGGCCTGCGCGACCTTCGTCGGGTCGTCGCCCGCCTCCTCGACGAAGACGTTCTTCACGTACTGCTGGGTGAGCGTGGACGCGCCCTCGGAGACCTCGCCGCTGCGCGCGTTGTTGTTGAGGGCGCGCAGGACGCCCTTGAGGTCGACCGCGCCGTGCTCGTAGAAGCGCGAGTCCTCGATCGCGACGATCGCCTTCTGCAGGTACGGCGAGATGTCCTTCAGCGCGACCACCGTGCGGTCGCGCGAGTAGACCGTGGCGATCTTGCCGCCCTCGGCGTCGAGGATGGTGGTGCGCTGGCTCAGCGGCGGCGTCTTGAGGTTGGCCGGGAGTTCGTCGAAGCTCTCGACCGAACCCTTGGCCGCCAGGCCGAGCGCGCCCACGGCGGGCAGCGCGATGCCGGCCGCGACGGCCCCCGCGAGGACACTGACACCGAGGAACTTGGCGGCCTGCTGCGTGGGAGACAGACCACCACCCGAGCGCTTCTTTGGCATGGGAGCAGCCTACGTTCTCATTCGCCGGACAAGCGTATATGCGTTGGCCTAAGCTGCTCTCAACTGTCACAGCGGTGAGGCCACGTATCAATACGTCCGGCGACCCCGAATCGTTCCGGATCTCCTCGACTTTTTCGTACGCGTGTGTGTCGAGGGATGGTGGATCCGTGTCCGGATCCGCCGCGTGTGTCATGTGGTGCCCGTTGTGACGCGACGGGACCGTCCTGGAATGCCGGGTTCGTCCCGCATGTCGTCCCCTCACTCCCCCGGGTGATCTGCCGCTTACCCATAGTCCGTTCGGACCATTCAAGATTGGGCCCGCTGGGGGTGTTGCGCCGTGCCCACCTTCCGTAACGTCCTCAACTGGCGGCGGTGAATATGCCGCTGCCGCCGTGGGGGAGCCTCGATTCGGGAGAGGACGGCGCCGGTATGGGCTGGGTTACCGACTGGAGTGCGCAGGCCGCCTGTCGCACTACCGATCCGGATGAACTGTTCGTTCAGGGAGCAGCGCAGAACAGGGCCAAGGCGGTGTGCACCGGATGCCCGGTACGCACCGAATGCCTGGCGGATGCGCTCGACAACCGCGTCGAGTTCGGCGTATGGGGAGGCATGACGGAGCGTGAGCGCCGTGCGCTGCTGCGCCGGCGGCCGACCGTGACCTCCTGGCGCAGGCTGCTGGAGACCGCGCGCTCGGAGTACGAGCGGGGGTCGGGTGTCGTGCCGCTCGGCGACGAGGTGTACGAGAGCTACGCGGCGGTGGGCTGAGGCCCCCGGGGGGGCTCCCGGCCCCCGCCCGGTGCCGGTCCGGGGTGCCTCGCGGCGCTCCGGGGCGCTTCAGGGTGTTTCGGGCAGCTCCGGCCGGCCGGTCGCGAGCCGGTCGCCGATGTCCCGCAGCCCCGCGAGGTCGTGCACGTCGCCGGGGAGCGCGGCCACTTCGGTCACCGCCACCTCGGGATGGAGCGCGGTGAAGCGGTCGCGTGTGCGCTGCTCGCGCGAGAGCAGCCGCATCCGCTCGGCGTGCAGCCTCAGCAGGCCCGCGGTGAGCAGGTCGACGGAACGGTCCGTGCCGGCGTCCGCTTCCGAGTCCTCCGTGCGCACGTCCTCGGACTCGTCCGCGGTGGCGGGGGAGCCTGTGCCGGGGACGTCCCCGCCCGGTGTCCCGGAAGCCGGGGCCGAAGCGGGAGGTGACGCGAAGGATTCTGAACTGCCGTACGTTTCGGGAGAGTTACGAAGTCCAGCTTTCCCGCCCTCCTGATCCACAATGCGGGAGTCCTCAAGATTTTCCGCGGCGGCCAGCGCCCGCTCGGCCGACAGCCGGTCCGCACCGCTGCCGTGCACCCGGTTGAGCACCAGCCCGGCCAGCGGCATCTCCTCCGCCGCCAGCCGCTCCACGAAGTACGCGGCCTCGCGCAGCGCGTCCCGCTCCGGGGCCGCCACGACCAGGAACGCCGTCCCGGGCGCCTGGAGCAGCTTGTACGTGGCGTCCGCGCGCGTGCGGAACCCGCCGAACATCGAGTCCATCGCGGCCACGAACGTCTGCACGTCCTTCAGCAGTTGGCCGCCGAGCACCTTGCCCAGGACGCCGGCCATCATCGACATGCCGACGTTGAGGAACTTCATCCCCGCGCGGCCGCCGACCTTCGCCGGGGCCAGCAGGACGCGGATCAGCTTGCCGTCGAGGAAGGACCCGAGCCGCTTGGGCGCGTCCAGGAAGTCCAGCGCGGAACGGGAGGGCGGGGTGTCGACCACGATGAGGTCCCACTCGTCCCGGGACCGCAGCTGGCCCAGCTTCTCCATCGCCATGTACTCCTGCGTGCCGGCGAAGCCCGCGGAGAGCGACTGGTAGAAGGGGTTGCCCAGGATCGCGGCGGCCCGCTCGGGGTCCGCGTGCCCCTCGACGATCTCGTCGAAGGTGCGCTTCATGTCGAGCATCATCGCGTGCAGTTCGCCGCCCGCGGAGTCGTCGATGCCCTTCACCCGGCGCGGGGTGTTGTCCAGCGAGTCGATCCCCATGGACTGGGCGAGGCGGCGGGCCGGGTCGATGGTGAGGACCACCACCTTGCGTCCCCGCTCGGCCGCGCGCAGGCCGAGCGCCGCGGCGGTGGTCGTCTTGCCGACCCCGCCCGAACCGCAGCAGACCACGATCCGGGTGTCCGGGTCCTCGATCAGCGGATCGATGTCGAGCGTGCGGACGGGGGAGAGGCGGTGACGGGCCGGGTCCCGGTCCTGCTCCGGTTCCGGACGACGACTCATGACATCCCCTGCTTCCGGTGCTTCCGGCCCGTGACGGGGCGGGTGCGGCGGTGGTGGGTGCGGTGGTGCGCGGTGGGACGGGCGCGGTGGTGCGCGGCGGGGCCGGTCATGACACGCCCTGTCCGCGCAGCTCCCTGGCCAGTTGGTACAGGCCGGCCAGGTCCATGCCCTCCGCGAACAGCGGCAGCTCGTGCAACGGCACGTCGAGGTCGGCCAGCACGGCGCGCTGCTCGGTCTCCAGCGCGTACCGCTCGGCGTACTCCCGCGCCTGCGCGAGCAGCGGGTCCACCAGCCGCTCGGCGTGCCCCCCGCGCCGCGCCCCGCCCAGGCCGGCGGATGACAACGACCGCGCGACGGCGGAACGGGGGACCGCCGCCGCGAGTTCCAGGCCGTCCCCGTCCAGTGTCTCCGGACGGACCATGTTCACCACGACCCGCCCCACCGGCAGCCGCGCGGCGCGCAGCTCCGCGATGCCGTCGGCGGTCTCCTGGACCGGCATCTCCTCCAGCAGCGTCACCAGGTGCACGGCCGTCTCCGGCGACTTCAGCACCCGCATCACGGCCTGCGCCTGATTGTGTATCGGGCCGATCCTGGCGAGTCCGGCGACCTCGTCGTTGACGTTGAGGAAACGGGTGATGCGGCCGGTCGGCGGGGCGTCCATCACGACGTAGTCGTAGACGAACCGCCCGCTCCCGTCCTTGCGCCGCACCGCCTCGCACGCCTTGCCGGTGAGCAGGACGTCCCGCACGCCGGGGGCGATGGTGGTGGCGAAGTCGATCGCGCCGAGCTTCCTGAGGGCCCGGCCGGCGCCGCCGAGCTTGTAGAACATCTGGAGGTAGTCCAGGAGGGCCTGTTCGGCGTCGATGGCGAGGGCGTACACCTCGCCGCCTCCCGGGGCGACGGCGATCTTCCGTTCCTCGTAGGGCAGCGCCTCCGTCTCGAAGAGTTGTGCGATGCCTTGCCGGCCCTCGACCTCGACGAGGAGCGTCCGCTTCCCCGCCGTGGCCAGGGCCAGCGCGAGGGCCGCGGCGACCGTGGTCTTGCCGGTTCCGCCCTTGCCGCTGACGACCTGGAGCCTGCTCACGCCTTCGAGCCTAAAGGCTCGTCCCGCTCCCCGGCGGATCCGGGGGGCGATTGCCGCGATCGCGCCCCGCGCGGAGGGCGGGCGACGCGGCCGTGGCCGGCCGCCGGAGCCGGTGTCGGCAGCGGCTAGAGTCGGCCGCATGACCAAGTGGGAATACGCGACTGTGCCGCTGCTCGTCCACGCAACGAAGCAGATTCTGGACACCTGGGGCGAGGACGGCTGGGAGCTCGTCCAGGTCGTGCCCGGGCCGAACCCCGAGCAGTTGGTGGCCTACCTGAAGCGGGAGAAGCAGGGATGAGCGCCGTCGAGGCGAGACTGGCCGAGCTGGGCCTGAGCCTGCCGGAGGTCGTCCCGCCGCTGGCCGCGTACCAGCCGGCCGTGCGGTCGGGGCGGTACGTCTTCACCGCCGGCCAGCTGCCCATGGTGGAGGGCAAGCTTCCGCTGACCGGCAAGGTCGGTGCGGAGGTCACCGCCGAGGAGGCGAAGGAGCTGGCGCGCACCTGTGCGCTGAACGCCCTCGCCGCGGTCAAGTCCGTCGCCGGGGACCTGGACCGCGTGGCCCGCGTGGTGAAGGTCGTCGGCTTCGTGGCCTCCGCCGCGGACTTCACCGGCCAGCCGGGCGTCCTCAACGGCGCGAGCGAACTGCTCGGCGAGGTCCTCGGTGACAAGGGCGTCCACGCCCGCAGCGCGGTGGGCGTCGCGGTACTGCCGCTGGACGCCCCGGTGGAGGTCGAGATCCAGGTGGAACTCACGGAGGAGTAGCCCCGGACCGCCGGTCCCGGGCCCGCCCCCGGCGGGCACGGGCGTCCGGTGCGGTCCACGCCCCCGCGACGGGCGGCGGCGCCCGCGACACCGCCGTGCGGACCGGTGAGGCCTTCCCCCGGTGACGCCTTCCCCGGGCGCCCGACGCGCGGAACGGGGCCCGCATGACCGGATCCGCCGCGTTCCGGCGCCCGGCGGACCGGTGGGGCGTGGTGGCGCGGCCCGTCCCCGCGGCCCCGTGCGGGGCGCGCGTCCGGTCCGGGCGACTCCGCCCCCCGGCACCGGGCGGGTGCCGTGCGGCGGGCCGCCGTGTCGTTCGCCGGTTCCGTCGTCCCCCCTCCCCGGGGCACTCGAACATCCGCCCGTCACGGGATAGCCTCCGGCCATGGTGAATGCGCAGGCCGGCGGGGAGTGGTACCCGCCCGAGTGGCCGGAGCGGATCCGTGCGCTGGCGGACGGCGGGCTCACACCGGTCGTGCCGAGGCGCGCGGCCACCGTCATGCTGCTCAAGGACACCGGTGACGGGCCCGCCGTGCACATGCTGCGCCGACGCACGACCATGGCGTTCGCCGGCGGCGCGTACGCCTACCCCGGCGGCGGTGTCGACCCGCGCGACGACGACCGGCGCGTCCGCTGGGCGGGCCCCCCGCGCGCGTGGTGGGCGGACCGGCTCGGCGTCGACGAGGCGGGGGCCCAGGCGATCGTCTGCGCGGCCGTGCGGGAGACGTACGAGGAGGCCGGGGTGCTGCTCGCCGGGCCCACCCCCGACTCCGTGGTCGGTGACACGACCGGCGAGGACTGGGAGGCGGACCGTGCCGCGCTCGTCGCCCGGGAGACGTCCTTCGCGGAGTTCCTCGGCCGCCGCGGACTGGTCCTGCGCTCGGACCTGCTCGGCGCCTGGACCCGCTGGATCACCCCCGAGTTCGAGCCGCGCCGCTACGACACCTGGTTCTTCGTCGCCGCGCTCCCCGCGGGCCAGCGCACCCGCAACGCCTCCACGGAGGCCGACCGCACGGTGTGGATCACCCCGCGCGGGGCGGCCGCCGCCTACGACCGGGGAGAGTTGCTGATGATGCCCCCGACCATCGCCACCCTGCGCCAGCTCACCGCGTACGACACGGCGGCGGAGGCGCTCGACGCGGCCCCCGCCCGGGACCTCACGCCGGTGCTGGCCACCGCGCGCCTGGTGGAGGGGGAGATCGTGCTCTCCTGGCCGGGACACGACGAGTTCACCAAGCGCATCCCGACCGGTGGGGCCCCCGCATGACGGACGCGAGCACCCTGCCCGGGCAGCCACGGGGCGGCGCCCTCTCCGGACCCGCCACCGCGCGCGCCGTCAACGTGCTGGCCCCCAACGCCTCGGCGATGACCCTGGACGGCACCAACACCTGGATCCTGTCGGAACCGGACTCCGGCCTGGCGGTCGTGGTCGACCCGGGCCCGCTGGACGAGGGGCACCTGCGGCACGTCGTCGGCACGGCCGAGCGGGCCGGGAAGCGCGTCGCCCTCACCCTGCTGACGCACGGTCACCCCGACCACGCCGAGGGCGCCGCCCGTTTCGCCGAGCTGACCGGCACGAAGGTGCGGGCGCTGGACCCGGCGCTGCGGCTCGGTGACGAAGGGCTGGCCGCCGGGGACGTCATCACCGTCGGGGGGCTGGAGCTGAGGGTGGTGCCGACGCCCGGCCACACCGCCGACTCCCTGTGCTTCCACCTCCCGGCCGACCGGGCGGTCCTCACGGGCGACACCGTCCTGGGCCGGGGCACGACGGTCGTGGCCCATCCCGACGGCCGCCTCGGCGACTACCTGGACACGCTGCGCCGGCTCAGGTCGCTCACGGTCGACGACGGCGTCCACACGGTCCTGCCCGGCCACGGACCCGTCCTCGAGGACGCCCAGGGCGCCGTCGAGTTCTACCTCGCCCACCGCGCCCACCGCCTCGCCCAGGTCGAGACGGCCGTCGAGGACGGCCACCGCACCCCCGCCGAGGTCGTCGCCCACGTCTACGCCGACGTCGACCGCTCCCTGTGGCCGGCCGCGGAACTGTCGGTCCGCGCCCAGCTGGAGTACCTGCGGGAGCACGGCATCATCTAGCCCCCGGGGCCCCGGAGCCCTTGGAGCGCGCGGGGCGTGCGGGGCGCGCGGACACGGCGGAGCCCCGCTTCCCACGGGAAGCGGGGCTCCGGTGCCAGGGGTCAGCGGGAGCGCTTCGCGAGGCGCTCGACGTCCAGGAGGATCACCGCGCGGGCCTCCAGACGGAGCCAGCCGCGCTGGGCGAAGTCGGCCAGGGCCTTGTTGACCGTCTCGCGGGACGCGCCGACCAGCTGGGCCAGCTCCTCCTGCGTGAGGTCGTGCACGACGTGGATGCCCTCCTCGGACTGCACGCCGAAGCGCCGGGAGAGGTCCAGCAGGGCGCGGGCGACACGGCCCGGGACGTCCGAGAAGACCAGGTCCGACATGGCGTCGTTGGTCTTGCGCAGCCGGCGCGCGACGGCCCGCAGCAGTGCCGTGGCCACCTCGGGGCGGGCGCTCAGCCAGGGCGTCAGGTCGCCGTGGCCCAGACCGAGCAGCTTGACCTCGGTGAGGGCCGTGGCGGTCGCGGTGCGCGGGCCCGGGTCGAAGAGCGACAGCTCACCGATCAGCTCGCCGGGACCCACCACGGCGAGCATGTTCTCGCGGCCGTCGGGAGACGTGCGGTGCAGCTTGACCTTGCCCTCGGTGACCACGTACAGGCGGTCGCCGGGGTCGCCCTCGTGGAACAGGGAGTCGCCCCGTGCGAGGGTCACCTCACTCATGGAGGCGCGAAGCTCGGCGGCCTGCTCGTCGTCGAGCGCCGCGAAGAGCGGATTCCGCCGCAGAACGTCGTCCACGAGTTCTCTCCTTGTCGACCTGCTCAGGGGATCTTGTTCCCCCACGTACCAGGGGACCGTGGTGCCCATTTTGCCGGACGGTCCAAACAGTGTGATCTGTCACAAGGATGCCGCACGGGCCGGTCGGGGTAAGCGGCAGGGGTCCGATTGGCCGCCGGTCCTCGGGGGCCGGGGCGGATGTCGGCGCCGGGCCGTAGGCTGGCCGGGTGTCCAAATCGCCGGTGGGAGCACGGGCCGAGGGAGCTGTGCGAGTGGTGGTGCGTCACGATTCCGCTGTGGGCGAACGGAGCTCCGATGGCGGTAGGGAAACGGCGAAAACGGCAAAGAGGTCACCGTTGAAGAAGGAACCGGTGGTCCGCGCGAGCGGGGCGGACGAGGAGACGGGCGCGCCGGCGGAGAAGCCGGCGGCGAAGGGGACGGCGGCGAAGAAGGCGTCCGGAGCGAAGAAGGCGGTGGCGAAGAAGGCGGCCGGGGCCAGGAGGCCCGCCCCCGCGGGGACCGCGGCCGGGCCGGCCGGGGGCGAGTCGCGCACCGCGCTGGTCCGCCGGGCGCGCCGGATCAACCGCGAGCTCGCCGAGGTGTTCCCGTACGCCCACCCGGAGCTGGACTTCGAGAACCCCTTCCAACTCGTGGTCGCCACCGTGCTGTCGGCTCAGACCACCGACCTGCGCGTCAACCAGACGACCCCCGCCCTCTTCGCGAAGTACCCCACCCCCGAGGACCTGGCCGCGGCCGACCCCGAGGAGGTGGAGGAGATCCTGCGCCCCACCGGCTTCTTCCGGGCCAAGACCAGGTCGGTCATAGGACTGTCGAAGGCCCTGGTGGAGCACTTCGGCGGCGAGGTGCCCGGCCGGCTCGAGGACCTCGTCACACTGCCCGGCGTGGGCCGCAAGACGGCGTTCGTCGTGCTCGGCAACGCCTTCGGCCGCCCGGGGATCACCGTGGACACCCACTTCCAGCGGCTGGTGCGCCGCTGGAAGTGGACCGAGGAGACCGACCCCGACAAGATCGAGGCGGCCGTCGGCGCGCTCTTCCCCAAGAAGGACTGGACCGACCTGTCCCACCACGTCATCTGGCACGGCCGCCGCATCTGCCACGCCCGCAGGCCCGCCTGCGGCGCCTGCCCCATCGCACCGCTCTGCCCGGCGTACGGCGAGGGCGAGACGGACCCGGAGAAGGCGCGGAAGCTGCTCAAGTACGAGAAGGGCGGCTTCCCGGGCCAGCGGCTGAAGCCCCCGCAGGCCTACCTGGACGCCGGCGGCAGGCCCGCGCCGCCGCTGGGGGCCGGATGACGGAGCGGCACACGCAGGCGGCCCGCGGAACGATCTCGGGGCCGCCGGGCGTTGGACCCGTGGGACGCGACCGGACGACGGGGGTGGCGATGACGCGGACGAGCGGTGCCCAGGACGCTTCGGTGGCGCTCAGCCGGGAAGGGCTGCCCTCCTGGCTGGACCCGGTGGTCCGGGCGGCGGAGACGGTGAGACCGACACAGCTGAGCCGCTTCCTGCCCCCGGAGAACGGCACGGGGCGCCAGTCCGCCGTCCTCGTCCTCTTCGGCGACGGCGCGCGCGGTCCGGAGCTGCTGCTCATGGAGCGCGCGAGTTCACTGCGTTCGCACGCCGGGCAGCCGTCCTTCCCCGGTGGCGCCCTCGACCCCGAGGACGGCGACCCGCAGGGCGACGGTCCGCTGCGGGCCGCGCTGCGCGAGGCCGAGGAGGAGACCGGGCTCGACCCGGCCGGCGTCCAGCTCTTCGGCGTGCTGCCGAAGCTCTACATCCCGGTCAGCGGCTTCGTCGTCACCCCCGTGCTCGGCTGGTGGCGCGTCCCCAGCCCGGTGGGGGTCGTCGACCCGAACGAGACCGCGAGGGTCTTCACCGTCCCCGTGGCGGACCTCACCCACCCGGACAACCGTGCGACCGCGGTCCACTCCAGCGGTCACCAGGGCCCGGCATTCCTGGTCGAATCGGCCCTCGTCTGGGGCTTCACCGCCGGGGTCATCGACCGGTTGCTGCACTTCGCGGGGTGGGAGCGGCCCTGGGACCGGGACAGGCGCGTCCCGCTGGACCGGCGCTCATGACAGGGCATGACAGGGTGGGCGCCGTGCCCGGCCGGACGAGACGAGGCGTGAAGCGGTGAACATGCTGGACATCCTGTTGCTCCTCGCCGCCGTGTGGTTCGCGGTCGTCGGGTACCGGCAGGGCTTCGTCGTCGGGATCCTGTCGGTGATCGGCTTCCTGGGCGGCGGCCTCGCCGCCGTGTACACGCTGCCCGTCGTCTGGGACGCCATGACGGACGACGCCGAGGTCGGTACGACGGCCGCCGTCGTCGCGGTCGTGGTCGTCATCGTCTGCGCCTCCGTGGGCCAGGCCCTGACCACCCACCTCGGCAACAAGCTGCGCCGCCACATCACCTGGTCCCCGGCCCGCGCGCTGGACGCCACGGGCGGCGCCCTGGTCAACGTCGTCGCGATGCTCCTGGTCGCCTGGCTGATCGGCTCCGCCCTCGCCGGCACGACGCTGCCGACGCTCGGCAAGGAGGTCCGCGGCTCCAAGGTGCTGCTCGGGGTCTCCCGGGCACTGCCCGACCGGGCCGACACCTGGTTCGCCGACTTCTCCTCCGTCCTCGCGCAGAACGGCTTTCCGCAGGTCTTCAGCCCCTTCTCCAACGAGCCGATCACCGACGTGGAGCCCCCGGACCCCGCGCTCGCCGGCAGTCCGGTCGCCCTGCGCGCGCAGCGCTCCATCGTCAAGGTGATGGGCACCGCCCCGAGCTGCGGCAAGGTCCTGGAGGGCACCGGGTTCGTCTTCGCCGAGCGCCGGGTCATGACCAACGCGCACGTCGTGGGCGGCGTCGACGAGCCGACCGTGCAGATAGGCGGTGAGGGCAGGAAGTACGACGCCACGGTCGTCCTCTACGACTGGAGGCGCGACATCGCGGTCCTCGACGTACCCGACCTGGAGGCGCCCGCGCTGCGGTTCGCCGGTGAGGACGCGAGCAGCGGCGACAGCGCCATCGTCGCCGGCTTCCCGGAGAACGGGGCCTACGACGTCCGCGCCGCGCGCCTGCGCGGACGCATCACGGCCAACGGCCCCGACATCTACCACCGCGGCACGGTCCGCCGCGACGTGTACTCCCTGTACGCGACGGTCCGTCAGGGCAACTCCGGCGGCCCGCTGCTCACCCCCGAGGGCGAGGTCTACGGCGTGGTCTTCGCGAAGTCGCTCGACGACGCCGAGACGGGGTACGCGCTCACCGTGGACGAGATCCAGGAGGACATCGCCGAGGGCCGCGCCGCGAACCGGCAGGTGGACAGCGACAGCTGCGCCCTCTAGCTCCCGTCGTCAGCTCGAGGGCCCGTCGCCGCCTTCCCGCGGTCCGCCCGGAGGGGGCGGGCCGCGCGGTGCCGGTCGGGAGCCGTCGGGCGGGTCCCGGGGGACCGGCGTACGGGTCGTCAGCCGCGCGGGTGGCGCAGCCGGACGGAGACCCAGCGGGCCCTGCGACGGAGGATGTGCGGGATTCCCACCCTGAGGTCCGTACCCGCCATCTGTGGTGCACCGCCTCGCCGGTGGGAAGTCACACCGCCCGCCGAGCGGCGATCGCGGCTTGCGTCACTGTAGTCGTGCGTCCAGCCCATACCCCGACGTCTGCCCCCGCCCCAAGGTCGATAACCACCTCACGCGCCCCTAATTGGCCTATGCGCGGGGCAATTGGCCGATCGTCAGACAAGCGCTCGGCCGGTTCACCGATCGGGCTCCGGATCCTTCAGCCAATTGATCAGTTCGGTGGAGAAGGCGACCGGGTCCTCTTCGTGCGGGAAATGACCCAGTCCGTCGAACAGTCGCCAGCGGTACGGCGCTTCCACGTACTCCCCGGACCCCGCCGCACTGCGGGTGCGGACGACCGGGTCCAGCGAGCCGTGCAGATGCAGCGTCGGCACCCGCACCGGGCGCTTCATCCTGCGGTTGAACTGGATGCCGTCCGGACGGGCCAGGGAACGCACCATCCAGCGGTAGGGCTCGATCGAGCAGTGCGCCGTGGACGGGATGCACATGGCCCGCCGGTAGTTCTCCAGCGCCTCCTCGTCCGGCGGGCGCGGCCCGGACCAGTCCCGGACGAGCTCGGCCACCAGCGCCCCGTCGTCCGCGGTGAGCCGGCGCTCCGGGATCCAGGGGCGCTGGAATCCCCAGATGTGGGACAGGGCGGCGGACTGCCGGGCGTCGGAGAGCAGCGCCGAGCGCCAGCGCCGCGGGTGCGGCATGGACGCGACCGCCAGCCGCCGTACCAGCTTGGGGCGCATCGCCGCCGCCGTCCACGCCAGGTACCCGCCCAGGTCGTGACCGACCAGCGCGGCGTCCGGCTCGCCGAGGGAGCGGATCACCCCGGTGATGTCCAGCGCGAGGTTGGCCGGGTCGTAGCCGCGCGGTGTGCGGTCGCTGCCGCCGACACCCCGCAGGTCCATGGCGACGGCCCGGAACCCGGCGTCGGCGAGCGCCGTGAGCTGGTGCCGCCAGGTCCACCAGAACTGCGGAAAGCCGTGCAGCAGCAGCACCAGGGGGCCGTCACCCAGCTCCGCGATGTGGAAGCGGGCGCCGTTGGCGGCGACGTCCCGGTGCGTCAGTCCGGCGCCGCCGGGGATGCCGAGGCGTACGGCCGAAGCGGGTTGCGCCGGAGGGGTGGCGGGTTCCGTCATGAGGACGAGCGTGCCACAGCCTCGACGGCCCGGGGGACCCGGTCCTCGGGCAGTTCGGGGCGGGGGTGCGGCCTGGCCTTCTGCAGCACGCCGGCCGTCTCCTTCACCGAGGCGGCGACCTTCTGCGGGCCCCGGCCCTTCTTGGCCTTCTTGGCGAAGGTGATGCCGATCAGCGCGAGGGCCGCGGCGACCAGCACGTTCGCCGCGAAGGACAGCAGGAAGCAGAGGGCGAGGTTCCAGCCGCTCCAGGTGCGGATGCCGTAGGCCAGCGCGAAGTTCAGCATCGGCAGGGAGAACAGCAGCAGCAGACCGGCCAGCGTGAACGCGCCGCCGCTGGTCGCCCCCCGCTTGACGTCCTGCTTGAGCTGCGCCTTCGCCAGTGCGATCTCGTCGTGCACCAGCGCCGACATGTCGGCGGTCGCCGAGGCGAACAGCTGGCCGATGCTGCGTTCGGCGCCGACCGGGCTGCCGTCGGGTGCGCTCATCGCGGTCTCCCTCTTCTGCGTACGTCTCTGTGTCCGCGCGTACGGGTCAGTCTTTTGTACCGTCTCGTCAGATCATGCCGGACCGTCGTGCTCCTCGCCTGCCCCGCCCGCCACTTCGGCACGCGCGTCCCGCTCGGCGGACTTCTCCCGGGCGAGCCGCCGGTGCTCGGCGGCCTTCCGTTCGTGGATCTCCGCCATGCGCAGGTGGTACGCGGGGTCGTCCTGTTCGTAGACGTCCGGGACGCCGCTGTGGTCCTCGTCGCGCTCCTCCTCCTCGGTCAGCCTGCGGTACTTGGCGTTCCGTACCTTCAGCAGCACCGTCGCGACGGCGGCGGCGATCAGCGAGCCGGCCAGGACGGCCGCCTTGACGCTGTCGGTCATCGCCGCGTCGTCCTCGAAGGCGAGTTCCCCGATGAGCAGCGAGACGGTGAAGCCGATCCCGGCGAGGGCGGCCACCGCGAACACGTCCGCCCAGGCCAGGTCGTCGCTGAGCGACGCCCTGGTGAAGCGTGCCGTCAGCCACGTACCGCCGAAGATGCCGAGCGTCTTGCCGGCGACCAGTCCGAGCACCACGCCGAGCGTCTCGGGCTGGGTGAACACGTCCGCGAGAGCACTGCCGGAGATCGCCACGCCCGCGCTGAACAGGGCGAACAGCGGCACCGCGAGGCCCGCCGAGAGCGGCCGGACGAGGTGCTCGATGCGTTCGCCCGGGGAGTGCTCCTCGTCCTCGTGGCGGTGGCAGCGCAGCATCAGGCCCATGGCGACGCCGGCGATGGTGGCGTGGATGCCGCTGTTGTACATCAGCGCCCACACGACCAGCGCGAGCGGCACGTACACGTACCAGCCGCGCACGCCCTTGCGCAGCAGCAGCCAGAAGAGGGCCAGGCCCAGGGCCGCGCCGCCGAGCGCGGCGAAGTCCAGGTCGTCGGTGAAGAAGACCGCGATGATCAGGATCGCGAACAGGTCGTCGACGACGGCGAGGGTGAGCAGGAAGGCCCGCAGCGCGCTGGGCAGGGAGGTGCCGATGACGGCGAGCACGGCGAGCGCGAAGGCGATGTCGGTGGCGGTGGGCACGGCCCAGCCTGCCAGTGAGCCGCCGCCGACGCCGCTGGTGAGGGTGTAGACCAGCGCCGGTACGGCCATGCCGCACAGGGCGGCGATGACGGGGAGCGCGGCGGCCTTGGGGTCGCGCAGATCACCGGCGACGAGTTCGCGCTTGAGCTCGATCCCCGCGACGAAGAAGAAGACCGCGAGCAGCCCGTCGGCGGCCCAGTGCGCCACCGACAGGTTCAGCCCGAGGGCCTCGGGGCCGAAGTGGAAGTGGCTGACGCTCTCGTAGCTGCCGTGCAGGCCGGGCACGTTCGCCCAGAGCAGCGCGGCGACGGCGGCGAGGAGGAGCAGGACGCCGCCGACCGTCTCGGTGCGCAGGGCGTCGGCGACGTACGACCGTTCGGGCAGGGAGAGACGGCCGAAGGCCTTGCGGGGGCTGGGGGTGCGGGGGGCGTTCACGGGGGAGTTCCTCTGGTCGGCGGGCAGCACGTATCGCGTGCCGACCAGACTTCCCGGCGCCCCATGAGACAGCTTTTCGTTTAGTTTAACTAACGTGCTCCCGGGGTGCACCGGGAGCACGTCGGGGCACCCCGCGCACGGCAGCGCAAGGTGCCCCGGTCGGACGCGGTCCGCTCAGTCCTCGCCGGGCGCCTGGGGGAGCTTGGCCTGGATGAGATCCATGACCGTGCTGTCCGTCAGCGTGGTGACGTCGCCGAGCTGGCGGTTCTCCGCGACGTCCCGCAGCAGGCGGCGCATGATCTTGCCGGAGCGGGTCTTCGGCAGCTCCGCCACCGGCAGGATCCGCTGGGGCTTGGCGATCGGGCCGAGCGTGGCGCCCACGTGGCCCCGCAGCTCGCCGACCAGGTCCTCGCTCTCCGCCGCCGTCCCGCGCAGGATCACGAAGGCGACGATCGCCTGACCGGTCGTCTCGTCCGCCGCGCCGACCACGGCCGCCTCGGCGACCGACGGGTGCGAGACCAGCGCGGACTCGACCTCCGTGGTGGAGATGTTGTGCCCGGACACCAGCATCACGTCGTCGACCCGGCCGAGCAGCCAGATGTCGCCGTCGTCGTCCTTCTTGGCGCCGTCGCCGGCGAAGTACTTGCCCTCGAACCGCGACCAGTAGGTGTCGATGAACCGCTGGTCGTCACCCCAGATGGTGCGCAGCATCGACGGCCACGGCTCGGTCAGGACCAGGTAGCCGCCGCCGCCGTCCGGCACCTCGTTCGCCTCGTCGTCGACGACGGTCGCGGAGATTCCGGGCAGCGGGGTCTGGGCGGAGCCGGGCTTGGCGTCGGTCACGCCCGGCAGCGGGGAGATCATGATGCCGCCGGTCTCGGTCTGCCACCAGGTGTCCACCACCGGGGTGCGGTCCGCGCCGATGTTCTTGCGGTACCAGATCCACGCCTCGGGGTTGATCGGCTCACCGACCGAGCCGAGCACCCGCAGCGAGGACAGGTCGAACTTCGCGGGGATGTCGTCGCCCCACTTCATGAACGTGCGGATCGCGGTGGGCGCCGTGTAGAGGATCGTCACGCCGTACTTCTGCACGATCTCCCAGAAGCGGCCCTGGTGCGGGGTGTCCGGCGTGCCCTCGTACATCACCTGGGTGGCGCCGTTGGCGAGCGGCCCGTAGACGATGTACGAGTGCCCGGTGACCCAGCCGACGTCGGCCGTGCACCAGTACACGTCGGTCTCCGGCTTGAGGTCGAACACGGCCCAGTGCGTGTACGCCGTCTGGGTCAGGTAGCCGCCGGAGGTGTGCAGGATGCCCTTCGGCCTGCCCGTCGTGCCCGAGGTGTAGAGGATGAACAGCGGGTGCTCGGCCGCGAACGCCTCCGGGGTGTGCTCGGCGCTCTGCCGCTCGACCAGGTCGTGCCACCACACGTCGCGTCCCTCGGTCCAGGCGACGTCCTGGCCGGTGCGGCGGACGACGAGGACGTGCTCGACGTGACCGGCCTTGCCGACCGCCTCGTCCACGGCCGGCTTCAGCGCGGAGGGCTTGCCGCGCCGGTAGCCGCCGTCGGCCGTGATGACGACACGCGCGTCGGCGTCCTGGATGCGCGTGGCCAGCGCGTCCGCCGAGAAGCCGCCGAAGACGACGGAGTGGGTGGCTCCGATGCGGGCGCAGGCCAGCATCGCGACCGCGGTCTCCGGGATCATCGGCATGTAGACGGCGACCCGGTCGCCCTTCCGGACCCCGAGCTCCAGCAGGGCGTTGGCGGCCTTGGAGACCTCGTCCTTGAGCTGGGCGTAGGTGAGGGAGCGGCTGTCGCCCGGCTCGCCCTCGAAATGGATGGCGACCCGGTCGCCGCGCCCCGCCTCCACATGGCGGTCCACGCAGTTGTAGGCCACGTTGAGCTCGCCGTCCGCGAACCACTTGGCGAACGGCGGGTTCGACCAGTCCAGGGTCTCGGTGGGCTCCTTGGCCCAGTCCAGCCGGCGGGCCTGCTCGGCCCAGAAGCCGAGCCTGTCAGCCTTGGCCTGTTCATACGCCTCCGCCGTGACGTTGGCGTTCGCGGCCAGGTCGGCGGGGGGCGAGAAGCGACGCTCCTCCTTCAGGAGGTTGGCCAGGCTTTCGTTGCTCACGGCATCTGCCTTTCCCAGGGTGTCCGTTGTGTCCCAGGCCACAGCTCATCAGACCCGAGGGTGCGCTGACAAGGGCCGACGGAAAATTGGTTTAGACCTATCGGGCGGGGTGGTGCGGTGTGCGCCACCCCTTCCCACGGAGCCCGGAGCGAGCCGGTTCAAGGGGTGTCACACCTCTCGCGCCCGGACGGGTCCCTCACATCGCCGGCTCCGCGGACCTGATCCTGTCGAACACCGGCTCCCCTTCCCGCTCGGTGAGGAGATACGCCTGGGCCTCACCCACGTGGAAGTACATGCCGTGCAGCTCCAGGACCCCGTCCCCCAGAGCCCGGGTCACCGATTCATGGGCGCGCAGATGCTCCAGCTGCTGCACCACGTTCGTCAGGCAGAGCTGCTCGACCGCGTCGGCGGACGCCCGCCCCGCCAGCCGTGACGGGGGCGTGCTGCCGTCGTCCATGCGCTCCAGGCTCGGCCGGCCGTGCCGCAGCCAGCGTCCCAGCGGGGTACGGGCGCCGTCCGGCTCGGTGTCGAGCAGTGCCTGCATCGCACCGCATCCCGAGTGCCCGCACACCGTGATCGACCGGACCGCCAGCACCTCCACGGCGTACTCGATCGCGGCCGCCACCGAGTCGTCGCCGCTCTCCGCGCCGGGCGGTGGCACGAGGTTGCCGACATTGCGCACCACGAACAGATCCCCCGGGCCGCTGGCCGTGATCATCGAGGTGACCACCCGCGAGTCGGCGCAGGTGAGGAACAGCTGAGTGGGCCGCTGTCCCTCACGCGCCAGCCGGGCCAGCTCCCCGCGCACCAGGGGAGCGGTGTTGCGCTGGAACACGCTGATGCCGCGCATCAGCTCATGCCCACCGGTGCCGGCCCGCCCGGGCCCGCCTTCGTGGGCTCTGCCGCCCCCGCCCACCGCCTTCCTTCCGCCGGCCGCGCCCGGCCGCGGGCCGCCGTCCGGCAGGGTGCCCGGGCGTTCGCACTGATGGTTGCGCCAGGCCGTCCAGGGCCGGCAGCGGCAGTCGGTGTCGGACGCGCCGGTCTCCTCGCTTCCGCCCGGCGGGTGCCCGGAGGCGAGGGCGGCGGGTTCGGCGATCCGGACTCCGGCGCGACGGCCGGTGATCTCCACCGTGCCGCCCCGCGCGGTGTGCGTGCTCTGCCAGTCCTGCAGCGCCTCGTAGGCCGCGTGGTCCATGAAGGAGCCGTCCAGCGCCACCACCACGCCGGAGCCCTGGGGCACGAGGTGCAGGACCCGGCTGAGCCGTGGCACCGCGAGGAACGTCAGCTGCCCTCGCACGTGCACGTGGTGGACTCCTTCCTCCTCCCGGTGCGTGATACGGGTGCGGGTGAGCCGGTGCAGGGCCACACCGAGGGCGACGGCGATGCCCAGCGCCACGCCTTCCAGGACGCCGAAGGAGACCACGCCGAGGGTGGTCACGGCGTAGACCAGGACTTCGCGGTGGCGGGTCACCGTGCGGATGTGGTGCAGGGACACCATCTGGATGCCGACGGCCATCACCAGGGCGGCGAGCGAGGCGAGCGGGATGAGCTCCAGGAGCGGGACCATCAGCAGCGCGGCGATCACTACGAGAACGCCGTGCAGCACCGTGGAGTTCCGGCTCACGGCACCCGCTTTGACGTTCGCGGTACTGCGGACCGCCACTCCGGCCACCGGCAGTCCGCCGAGCGAGCCGGAGACGATGTTGGCCGCGCCCTGCCCGAGCAGTTCACGGTCCAGGTCGGACCGTCCGACAGGGCCGGGGCCGGGGCGGCCGGACACCAGCTTGTCCACGGCGACCGCGCCGAGCAGCGACTGCACGCTGCACACCAGCGTGGTGGTGAGGACGGCGGCGGCGAGGCCGAGCACGGGCCCCTCGGGCAGCCCGGCCAGGGCGTGGTTGCGCCAGGACGGCAGATCCACCTTGGGCAGGACGAGGCCGGCCGCGGCGGCGACCGCGGTGGCTCCGGCCACGGCGACGAGCGCGGCCGGGACCATGCGCAGAACGCGCCCGGCGCGGCCCGGCAGCCGGGGCCAGAGCAGCAGCAGGGCCAGTGTCAGCAGGCTCACCGACAGGGCCTCGGGGCGCAGGCTTGCCAACTGGGCGGGAAGAGCCCGGAGGTTGTCGGGGACGGAGCTCTGCGGGGTGCCCCCGAGGACGATGTGCAGCTGGGCGACGGCGATGGTGACGCCGATACCGGCGAGCATGCCGTGCACGATCGCGGGGCTGACGGCGAGCGCGCCGCGCGCCACGCGCAGGCAGCCGAGGCCGAGCTGGGCGAGTCCGGCGAGGACGGTGATGGCGCAGGTCGTCCGCCAGCCGTAGCGCTGGATGAGGTCGGCGGTGACGACGGTGAGTCCGGCTGCGGGACCGCTCACCTGGAGCGGGGAGCCGCCGAGCCGTCCGGCGACGATTCCCCCCACGGCGGCGGCGACCAGGCCGGCCTGGAGCGGCGCGCCGGTGGCGAGGGCGATGCCCAGGGACAGCGGAAGGGCGATCAGGAAGACCGCGGTCGCGGCCGACAGGTCGGCGCCCGCGAGGCGCGGGCGCGGGAGGCGGGCCCGCGGTGGGCTGTGGGGCGGGTGGGCGCGCTCGGTCCGATCCGAGTCGGCGGCGCGGGCGGGAACGCACGCTGACATGGCTTCCCCTCTCTCAATTCCCTCGGGTAGTGACAATCAGTAAACAGATCGTAATTGAGAGTAAAAGACTGGCATAGACTTTCCGGGCAAATGGGTGAATCAGTCACCCCAAAGAGTGGCGTAGTCGTTTCATCGGCTTGTCGTATTAATTCCTTCTGTCTTCCGTGCGACTTTGACGGCGCTGTCGGCAGGGACCGGCACAGCACCAGACAGAGCCCTCATCGAGCTCGGCCCGAGAGAAGGAAGAAGGTGGGCGGATGGCCGCCACCCACAGGATCGCCACGGGCACCGTGATCGTCGCCGTCTGCGTCGCCTCGCTCGCCGGCTGCGGGACCGGCACCGACGGCGACGGCGACGGCGACCGGGCCCGGGAGCAGAAGAAGGCCGAGCCGGCCCCCGCGCCGAAGAACGTCGTCCGGCTGATCGGCGACGGCTCCACCGCGTACACCGGGGCGCAGCCGCACCTGCCCCGGCCCGAGCGGCTGAAGCCCGGTGAGAAGCCCCCGCAGTTCGTGGTCTTCTCCTGGGACGGCGCGGGCGAGGACAGTCAGAAGCTCTTCTCGTATTTCCGCAAGGTCGCCAAGGAGAACAACGCGACCATGACGTACTTCTTGAGCGGCGTGTACCTGCTGCCGGAGGAGAAGAGGGATCTGTACCGCCCGCCCCAGCACTCCCCGGGCCGCTCCGACATCGGCTTCAACGATCCGGAGGGCATCGCCGACACCGTGAGGCAACTGCGTCTCGCCTGGCTCGAGGGCAACGAGATCGGCACCCACTTCAACGGGCACTTCTGCGGCAGCGCCGGCGGGGTCGGGGAATGGTCGGTGGCGGACTGGAAGGACGAGATCGCCCAGGCCAAGCGCTTCGTGAAGACCTGGAAGACCAACACCGGCATGAGGGACGCGGCACCGCTGCCCTTCGACTACGACAGGGAGCTGATCGGTGCCCGCACCCCCTGCCTGGAGGGCCGGAAGAACTTCATGAAGGCCGCCCGCGACCTGGGCTTCCGTTATGACACCAGCGGGGTCAACAACCAGGTGTGGCCGAAGGAGAAGCAGGGCCTGTGGGACCTGTCGATGCAGCTCGTGCCCTTCCCGGGCCACTCCTTCGAACAGCTGACCATGGACTACAACTTCATGGTCAACCAGTCCGGCACCACCACCCAGGGCGACCCCGCCGAGCACGAGAGGTGGGGCGACCAGATGCGGGACGGCCTCCTCCAGGGATTCGAACGGGCCTACAGGGGCAACAGGGCGCCCCTGATCATCGGCAACCACTTCGAGTCCTGGAACGGTGGAACCTACATGCGGGCCGTCGAGGAGGTCATCGAGGAGGTGTGCACCACGTCCGACGTGCGCTGTGTCTCCTTCCGGCAACTGGTGGACTGGCTGGACGCACAGGACCCGGCCACCTTGGAGAAGCTGCGCACGCTGGACGTGGGCGAGGCCCCGAGGGAGGGCTGGAGGTCCTTCCTGTCCGGCGGTCCCGTACCGGCCCCCAAGGGGGTGCCCGGAGCCCCGGGGGCGAAGCGGTGAGCGTCAGGCGGGCGCCGTGACGTCCTCGCCGAGCACGAAGCCGGGGTCGATCTGGGCCGACAGGTCGACCCCGGTGCGCTCGTCGCCCCACGACCGGGCGTTCTTCAGGTGGAAGTGCGCCATCTGGCGGGTGTAGCGCTCGGGGTCGCGCGACGCGTACGTCGCGTCGGCGGCCGAGTGCAGCAGGCGCAGCGCCTGCCGGTTGGGTTCCTCCAGGAGGTCGAACCGGGGTGGACGGCCCTTCTCCATGGCCCGGACCCACTCCGAGTGCCCCACTGTCACCAGGAGGTCCTCCCCGGCCTCCGCGCGGAGGAAGTCGAGGTCGTCCGGGCCCTGCACCTTGTTGCCGACGACCTTCAGGGTGACGCCGAAGTCGCGGGCGTACTCCTTGTACTGGCGGTAGACGGAGACGCCCTTCCGGGTGGGCTCGGCCACGAGGAACGTGATGTCGAAACGGGTGAACAGGCCGGAGGCGAAGGAGTCCGAGCCGGCCGTCATGTCCACCACGACGTACTCGCCGGGGCCGTCCACCAGGTGGTTCAGGCACAGTTCCACCGCTCCGGTCTTGGAGTGGTAGCAGGCGACCCCCAGATCGGCGTCGGTGAAGGAGCCGGTGACCATCAGACGGACGGCCCCGCCGTCGAGTCCCACCGGACGCGCACAGGCGTCGTAGACCGGGTTGTCCTCGCACACCCGCAGCAGCCGGGAGCCCTCGCCGGGAGGGGTGGTCTTGATCATCGTCTCGGCGGACGCGATGCGCGGATTGGTGCCGCGCAGGTACTCCTTGATCAGCGGCAGGCGCTCGCCCATCGAGGGCAGTGCGGCCGCCTCCGCCTCGTCGAGCCCCAGTGCGGCCCCGAGGTGCTGGTTGATGTCGGCGTCGATCGCGACGACCGGGGCGCCGACGGCCGCGAGATGACGGATGAACAGGGAGGACAGGGTCGTCTTTCCGCTGCCGCCCTTCCCCACGAAAGCAATTTTCATGTTCACCAAGCGTAATGGAATGATAGCCGTGGGTGGCGAACGGGCGTGAAGAAGACCACTCCATCGTGGGGTGGGCGCCCCGGGTGCGTAGGGTCGTACTCATGAGTACGACAGGCGCGACCGCCGACCCGCTCGCCGCTCTGGGTTCCCTGCCCGGGGTGGCCGACTCCGTGGAGTCCGTGCGCAAGGCCGTGGACCGGGTGTACGGGCACCGGGTCATGCGGCGGCGCAGCAACGAGATCACCTCCGAGGCGGCGCTGCGCGGCGCCCGTGGTTCGGCGGCGCTGTCGGGTGCGGACTGGGCCCTGGAGGAGGTGCGCCGCCGCAGCGACTTCAGCGGCGACGGCGAGGCGCGCACGATGGGTGCGGCGCTGCGGCTGACCGCCGAGGCGGGACAGCTGCTGTCCATCTGGCGGCAGTCGCCCCTGCGGGTCCTGGCCCGGCTTCACCTGGTCGCGGCGGCCGACAGGGCGGAGCAGGTCGGGCGGCCCCGGCAGGCGGGCGAACCGGTCGACGAGCCCTTCATCGGACTCGGCCTGCCGGGCGCGGCGGAGGCGCACGGCAGGCTGGAGGGGCTGTCCGGGCTGATCATCGCGGGTGGTTCCGCCCCCGCGCTGGTGACCGCCGCCGTCGTACACGGCGAGCTTCTCGCGCTGCGCCCCTTCACCTCCCACAACGGTCTGGTCGCACGTGCGGCGGAACGCATCGTCCTGGTCGGCAGCGGCCTCGACCCCAAGTCGGTCTGCCCGGCCGAGGTCGGTCACGCCGAGCTGGGACGGGAGGCCTACCTGGAGGCGCTGGAGGGGTACGTCTCGGGTACCCCCGAGGGCGTGGCGGCCTGGATCGCCCACTGCGGACGCGCGGTCGAGCTGGGGGCGCGCGAGTCGACGGCCGTGTGCGAGGCGCTGCAGCGCGGGGCCGCGTGACGAGGGGCCGGACGGGGCGCCGCAGAGATGCGGCGGTACGAGTGCTCGTACCGCCGCTGGCACGCCCACCGTGTTACCAAGCGTCCTCGATATGTGCCCATCAGGCCGGGGACTTTGCCCGTCACCTGGTGCGGCTGGCCCGTAATCGACGGGTCGACGTCGCGTGGGTTCCCGGTGGTCATGCTCGGTCCGTGGGGCCACTCATGCGTTGGTGAAGGCTTTCCTCTCGGATGTCCTTGGTCTCGCGGGCCGTTGAGTCCTTTGTACTCCGGCTTCGGGACGATCGGAAGCCCTGGCTCCACTTCTTTACTTTTACCCTCAAACAGGTATGGGCCGGACACGCGTGGTGAGCGGCCGGCCCTGGCCGGGGCGGCTCGCGCGGGAGGCGGTCAGGCCGCCGCGCGGCGGCGGCTCGCGTACCAGACGAGACCCGCGGTGGCGGCCGCGGCGCCTATGGCGGCCGCCGCGACCAGGGCGGGGCGCGGCGGCACGGAGAACGCGGGGAAGCGCTGCTTGAGCCGGACCGGGCGGTGGAAGTCGAGGATCGGCCACTCCCGCGCGAGGGCTTCCCGACGCAGTGCCCGGTCCGGGTTCACGGCGTGCGGGTGGCCCACGGACTCCAGCATCGGCACATCGGTCACCGAGTCGCTGTAGGCGTAGCAACGGGTCAGGTCGTAGCCCTCCGACTCGGCCAGCTCCCGGACCGCCTCGGCCTTGGTCGGACCGTACGCGTAGTACTCGACCTCGCCGGTGAAGCACCCGTCGTCGCCCACGACCATACGGGTGGCCACCACCCGGTCGGCGCCGAGCAGTTCGCCGATCGGCTCGACCACCTCGGCGCCCGAGGTGGACACGATCACGACGTCGCGCCCCGCGGTGTGGTGCTGCTCGATGAGGGTGGCGGCCTCGTCGTAGATGATCGGGTCGATCAGGTCGTGCAGCGTCTCGGCGACGATCTCCTTGACCTGCTGGACGTTCCAGCCGCGGCACAGCGCGGACAGGTACTTGCGCATCCGCTCCATCTGCTCGTGATCGGCGCCGCCGGCGAGGAACACGAACTGGGAGTACGCGGTGCGCAGGACCGCCCTGCGGTTGATCAGGCCGCCTTGATAGAACGACTTGCTGAACGTGAGCGTGCTCGACTTCGCAATGACCGTCTTGTCCAGGTCAAAGAAGGCGGCTGCGCGGGGCATCGAGTGGTTTTCCACGTTCCTGAGCATAGGTGCAGCCCATTCGGCGTAAGGTGGGGCGTGTGGGTTTGCCTGAGAAGGCTCTCGGGTACACCATGGAAGTCACGGATCGTTCGCGACCGTGCTAACCCGGTCCGACTCCTCCCCCCCCGAGTCGGCCGTGGGGACGACCCCCGCTCTCCCCCCCGGCGGGGGTCGTCGCATGTCCGGGTGGGTTTTCCGCGTTCTCCTCGTGGCCGGCGTGCCCGGCCGGTGCCGTGCCTCTGGCTACTTGTCATGCGCATGAATGGTTACCCAGGGTAGCCGTCGGACTGCTCTGCGGGAGTCGCACAGGAGGTGTGCGGGACTCACCGGCAGGGGTGACCGAGATATTCACAGCCGTCGACGGGTCCACAGTTTTCGACCAAGATCCACATGTTTTTCCGGACTTCCGCATCGTGATTCCGACGCGTCCCGCTCGCCATGAGTTCACACCCGGATCCGTTTGTCGGGTCGCGTACGGCCGGTTTCCGCCGGCCGTCCAAAGGAAGGCCGCTCGTCGGCTCTTCGCACGTCTGGGAATCGCGGAGCCGCAAGGGGGCTGCGCGAGAGATGCGGCAAAGGGGAACGAACATGTCCGGAACCATCACCCACGGTCCGCCGCCGGCCACCGGAGGAGACCGACCGGGCGCACCGCTGATCATCACCGAGGACACCGGGCTCCTCGACGACCTGCTGCGCCTGTGCGCGGCGGCCGGCGTCACACCCGAGGTCCATCACGCGGTGCCGGAACCGAGGGGCGACTGGGAGGCCGCACCGCTCGTCCTGGTCGGGGACGACGCCGCGCGGCGGGTGCGTGGCGCGGCGCGCCGCCCGGGAGTGGTGCTGGTCGGCCGCGACCAGGACGACTCCGGGGTCTGGCGACGGGCCGTCGAGATCGGCGCCGACCACGTCCTGATGCTGCCCGACGGAGAACAGTGGCTGGTCGACCGCATCGCCGACGTGGCCGAGGGCGTCGGGCGGCCCGCCCTGACCGTCGGCGTCATCGGCGGCCGGGGCGGTGCCGGGGCG
Source organism: Streptomyces sp. NPDC126497 (assembly GCF_040302425.1). NCBI lineage: Bacteria > Bacillati > Actinomycetota > Actinomycetes > Kitasatosporales > Streptomycetaceae > Streptomyces > Streptomyces sp. NPDC126497. The sequence continues at coordinate 1,998 of NZ_JBEORT010000087.1, read as the reverse complement.
TCCACGCTCGCGTGCGCACTCGCCGTCACTTCCGCGCACGAGGGACTGCGCACGCTCCTCGTGGACGCCGATCCGCTGGGCGGCGGACTCGACGTGGTCCTCGGGGGCGAGACGGCCAAAGGGCTGCGCTGGCCGGCGTTCGCCGCGTCGCACGGCCGGGTCGGCGGCGGCGCCTTGGAGGAGTCACTGCCGGAACTGCACGCGCTGCGGGTGCTCAGCTGGGACCGCGGCGACTGCCTCGCCGTACCGCCCAGGGCCGTACGCGCGGTGCTCGCCGCGGCGCGGCGCGGAGGCGGCACCGTCGTGGTCGACCTGCCGCGCCGCGTCGACGACGGGGTCGCCGAGGTCCTCGCCCAGCTCGACCTCGGGCTCCTCGTGGTCCCCGCGGAACTGCGCGCCGTCGCGGCGGCGGGCCGCGTCGCCTCCGCCGTGGGCATGGTCCTGCGTGATCTGAGGGTGGCGGTGCGCGGACCGTACGCGCCGGGGCTGGACGACCGTGAGGTGGCCCGGCTGCTCGGGCTGCCCCTCGCGGGAGACGTGCCCCTCGAACCCGCCCTGCAACGACCGTACGGGACGGGACGGCCGCCCGGAGCCTCCGGCCGGGGCCCGCTGGCCCGCTTCTGCAGGCAGTTCTGGGAGCGGGCGCTGGTGGAGGCGAGGGCGGCATGAGGGGGCCGGTGACGAGCGGAGCGGTCATGCCGCCCGGGATGCTCGACGGGGTGCGGCGGTGGCTGGCCGAGAGCGGGGCCGAGCCGACGCCCGCGCGGGTGGCGCAGGCGCTGCGGGACCAGGGGCGGGTGCTCGGGGACGCCGAGGTGCTGGGAGCGGCCGAGCAACTGCGGTCCGAGCTGGTCGGCAGTGGGCCGCTGGAACGGCTCCTGTCGGACCCCTCGGTGACCGACGTGCTGGTGTCGGCGCCGGACCGGGTCTGGGTGGACCGGGGCGGAGGACTGGAACTGACCGAGGTGTCCTTCCCCGACGAGACGGCCGTACGGCGTCTGGCGCAGCGGCTCGCCGCCGTGGCCGGCCGTCGCCTGGACGACGCCCGGCCCTGGGCCGACGCACGGCTGCCCGACGGGACCAGGCTGCACGCGGTGCTGCCCCCGGTGGCCGTCGGCGGCACCTGTCTGTCGCTACGGGTCGTACGGCCGCGCGCCTTCACCCTCGACGAGCTGGTGGCGGCCGGGACGGTCCCGCCGGGCGGCGACCGCGTGTTGCGGGCACTGCTGGACGCACGGCTGTCGTTCCTCGTCAGCGGGGGGACCGGCAGTGGCAAGACCACCTTGCTGAGCGCGCTGCTGGGGCTGGCCGGGCCCGACGAGCGCATCGTCCTGGCCGAGGACTCGGCGGAACTGCGCCCCGACCACCCGCACGTCGTGCGCCTGGAGACCAGGCCCGCCAACCAGGAGGGCGCGGGCCTGGTCACCCTCGAGGACCTGGTGCGGCAGGCGTTGCGGATGCGGCCGGACCGGCTGGTCGTCGGCGAGGTGCGCGGCCCGGAGGTGGTCCATCTGCTGGCGGCCCTCAACACCGGCCACGAAGGCGGCTCCTGCACGGTCCACGCCAATGCCGCCGCCGACGTGCCGGCCCGGCTGGAGGCGCTCGGCACGGCCGCCGGACTCGACCGGTACGCGCTGCACAGCCAGCTGGCTGCCGCCCTTTCGGTGGTGCTGCACCTCGTACGCGACCGGAGCGGGCGGCGGCGGATCGCGGAGGCGCACGTACTGGAGCGGGACCCGTCGGGGCTGGTGCGGACGGTGCCGGCGCTGCGGTGGGGCCCGCAGGCCTTCACCCGTGAGCGGGGATGGCAGCGGCTGCGGGAGCTGCTTCGGTGCACGACCGCCGGCGGACCGGGAGAGGGAGGTGCGGGATGAACGGGGCGGCCGGGATGTCGACGGGAGCGGCCGTGGCGTGCCTGGGGACCGCGGCCTGGCTGCTGGGCGGCCGGCCCGCCGGGGCCGGGCGGGCGAGGCTGCTGCCGGCGGGCGGGGGCGGGGC
>NZ_JBEORT010000086.1:0-29621 GCF_040302425.1 Streptomyces sp. NPDC126497 | reverse complement strand
AAGGTTCGCCAATATTGGCTAAACGTTGCTGTTCTGCCTCTACCACCTCCCTGCCAAAAACTCCGGTCCGGGCCGCCCGGCGATCTGCCGGACGGCCCGGAGGGGGCGCGGACGTTCCTGGGCGACGTGGAACCGCCCTGACGGAACGGCGCCGGGCGCGGCCCCGCGAAGGGGACCCCGCCGACGCCGGTGCCGTGCCCGTCCCCGCCGGGGCCCGCCGTGGGCCGGGTGCCGCGGACGGGCGCGGCGGTGCTCCGGCCGGCGACTACCTCCCGGGTGCGCGTTCCGCCGCCGCCAGCGCCGTCGCCGGGTCCCGGGAGGATCCCCCCGCCGGGACCCACCGGCCGCGTTCCCTGCGGTACGGCCACCAGCGCCCCTCACGGTCCAGGCGCAGCTGGACGGGTGCGCCGGCCACCGTCCACCGGTTGGCCCGGGCCCGGAGCACCGGCCGTTCGTCCTCGTCCCACGCCGCGTCGAGGGCGGCACGCGCGCGTGCCAGCCGTTCGCCGTCCACGGTCCACTCCTCGTCGAGCACGGCCAGCGCCGGCGCGCCGCCGTGCCGCCAGGCCCGCACGGCCACGGCCAGCCCCTCCCGGCCGCGTCCCGACCCCTCGGCGAGCCGTTCCGCCACCGCGCGGCCGGGCTCCCCGGCGGCCAGTCGCACCGCGTCCCGCGCGACGGCCGGTTCCGGTTCCACGGGCTGCCGTCCGTGCCCGTCCCGGAGGGCCCGGGCCAGCAGCCGGTGGGCCCGCACGGCGGTCCGGGCGGCCAGGAACTCCAGTGCGGGCGGATCGATCCCGGCCGCGGGCTCCACCTCCGTGTCCAGTGACGGCGGAACCCCCGGCTCCGCGGGGAGGGCGGGGGCGTCGGGAAGCGACGGCAGGATGTCACCGGCCGCGTACGCCTCGGCCGCGTCCACCCCTTCCGGGCCCTGGGCGGGCCGCCCGGCGGACGCGTCGCCCCGGGCCTGGAGGGCCTCCAGCAGGGCGCGTTCACCCCGCCCCCGCATCAGCAGCAGGACGAACGGGTCCTCGTCCAGCAGCCGGGCCACCTGATAGCACAGCGCCGCCGTGTGACCGCAGTGGTCCCAGGCGCCGCAGTCGCACTCCGGCTCCAGGTCGCCCAGGCCCGGCAGCAGTTCGATCCCGGCCGGCTCCGCGTCCTCGACCAGGTGCGTCGGCATCTCGCGGTCGAGCAGTGCCGCGACGTGCCCGGCCCGCTCCACGGCCATGGCCAGGAACCGTTCCCACTGCTCCCCGGACAGCTCCCGCAGCAGCACGTCCGCGCGGTGGGCCGTGCCGTCCAGGTCCTGCACGACCGCCGTGACGCGCCCCGGCCGTACCGACACCGCGCCGACCGCACCCGCGCGGGCCAGCCCGCGGCCCGCCTTGAGCTGCCCGGAGTCCAGCGCCGTGCCCTCCAGCGCCGTCAGCCAGGCCCGGCCCCACCAGGTCCGCGCGAAACCGCGTCCCCGCGCGGGCGGCAGCGCGGCGAAGGTCCGCTCCACGCCGGCCCCGTCGTCGTACCGGGTCATCACCGTCCCCCTCGCAGCTCGACGAGCTCCGTCAGCTCGGCGTCGGTCAGTTCGGTGAGCGCCGCCTCGCCGGAACCGAGCACCGCGTCGGCCAGTTCACGCTTGCGCTCCAGCAGCGCGGCGATGCGGTCCTCGACGGTCCCCTCGGCGATGATGCGGTGCACCTGCACCGGCCGGGTCTGGCCGATGCGGTACGCACGGTCCGTCGCCTGTGCCTCGACGGCCGGGTTCCACCAGCGGTCGTAGTGCACGACGTGCTCCGCGCGGGTGAGGTTCAGCCCGGTGCCCGCCGCCTTCAACGACAGCAGGAACACCGGGACCTCGCCGTCCTGGAAGCGGCGCACCATCGCCTCGCGTTCGGCGACCGGCGTGCCGCCGTGCAGGAACTGCGCCGGCACGCCCCGTGCGGCCAGGTGCCGTTCCAGCAGGCGCGCCATCCGCACGTACTGCGTGAACACCAGGACGCCGGCCTCTTCGGCGAGGACCGTGTCGAGGAGTTCGTCCAGCAGCTCCAGCTTCCCCGACCGCCCCGCGACCACCGGCCGCTCCTCCTTGAGGAACTGCGCCGGGTGGTTGCAGATCTGCTTCAGGCCGGTCAGCAGCTTCACGATCATGCCGCGCCGCGCCATGCCGTCGGCACCCGTGATCCCGTCCATCGCCTCGCGCACCACGGCCTCGTACAGCGCCGTCTGCTCCCGGGTGAGCGACACCGCGTGATCGGTCTCCGTCTTGGGCGGCAGCTCGGGTGCGATCCCCGGGTCCGACTTGCGGCGGCGCAGCAGGAACGGCCGTACCAGACGGGCCAGCCGGTCCGCCGCGGCCGGGTCCTGCCCACCCTCGACGGCGTCCGCGTACCGCCGCCGGAAGGTGCCGAGCCGGCCCAGCAGACCGGGGGTCGTCCAGTCGAGGATCGCCCACAGCTCCGACAGGTTGTTCTCCACCGGCGTGCCGGTGAGCGCCACGCGCGCGCGTGCGCCGATGGAACGCAGCCGCCGGGCCGTGGAGGAGTGCGGGTTCTTCACGTGCTGGGCCTCGTCGGCGACGACCATGCCCCAGGGGACCTCGGCGAGCCGGGAGGCGTCCAGCCGCATGGTGCCGTACGTGGTGAGCACGAACTCGTCGTCGGCCAGGCCGTCCAGCGTCCGTCGCGCGCCGTGGAAGCGGCGCACCGGGGTGCCGGGCGCGAACCGCTCGATCTCCCGCTGCCAGTTGCCCATCAGGGAGGTCGGACAGACCACGAGGGTGGGACCCGCCGACTCCGGATCGTTCCGGCGGTGCAGGTGCAGGGCGATCAGGGTGATGGTCTTGCCGAGCCCCATGTCATCGGCGAGGCAGCAGCCCAGGCCCAGGGAGGTCGTGCGGACCAGCCAGTCCAGGCCGCGCCGCTGGTAGTCGCGCAGCGTGGCGGCGAGCGCGGCGGGCTGTTCGACGGGCTCCTGCGCCCCGGGATCCGCGAGCCGGTCCCGCAGGGCCGCCAGCCACCCGGTGGGCCGGACCTCGATCCGGTCGCCGTCGACCTCCACGGAGCCCGTCAGGGCCGCGCCGAGCGCGTCGACCGGCGTGATCCCGTGGTCCTCGCGGGTCCGGGCGCGGGCCAGCTCCCGGGGATCGACCAGGACCCACTGGTCACGCAGCCGTACCAGGGGGCGGTTCGCCTCGGCCAGCCGGTCCAGTTCCCCGCGCGTGAGCCGCCGGTCGCCCAGGGCGAACCACCAGTCGAAGGCGAGCAGGGCGTCGGCGGACAGGAACGACGGTCCGCCCGCGGACCCGGCCCTCCCCGGGCCCGGCCCGTCGTCGGTGGGACCGATCCGCGCGCGGGTGGTGAGTTCGCGGACCAGTTCCCGGGGCCAGTGCACGTCGACGCCCGCACCCGCGAGCGCCCGGCCGCCCTCGCCGAGGAGTTCGGCCACCTCCTCCTCCGCGAGCTCGACCGCGTCCGGCACGGTCGCCGACAGCAGGGGTGTGAGCGGCGCCCAGGCCCGCGCCGCGCGGCGGAGCGCGAGCAGGGCGTCCCTGCGCGCGCGGGAGCCGAAGGCCGCGTCGAAGGCCCCGGCCCATACTTCGCCGGCGTCCGCGACGAGCGTGGGGTCGCCCACGCCGTGCATCTGGAGGACGGCCCGGAACGACGCGTCCGCGGGGTCGGCCGCGTCCGTGAGCCCGCGCACCTCGATCCGCAGCGACAGCCGTACGCCCGCGTCGTGTCCCGCGGCGACGCAGGCGGCCCAGGTCCGCAGTTCGGGCAGCCTCTGCGGCCCCGGCACCGCGAAGGCCGGGGTGCCGGTCACGAGGGGGGCGGCGGGGGAGCGGGGGAGGGTGTCGGCGACGGCGTCGAGGAAGGCGCGCAGCAGCCGTTCGGGGTCGGGCAGCCGCGGTGGTCCGGTGGTGTCCAGGGGCGTCGCGTGCGCCTCGGGCGGCATCGAGGCGGCGAGCCGGCGGATCGCCTCGACGTCCTCCGCGTCCAGGGGGCCGATCCGCCAGGCGTCGTGGTCGGCGGGGGAGAGCCCGGGAAGCAACAGGCCGCGCGCCACCAGGTGCAGGGCGTGCACGGCGGCGGCGCCCCAGAACCGGGTGGCCCGGTGCGCCCCGTCGTCGGCCCGCGCGCGGGTGAGGAGGGGAAGCGCGGCGTGCACCGGCAGCACGGCCGCGGGCACCCGCACCGTCTCGACCCCGGCGTCGCCGGGCACCACGACGGTCAGGTCCCCGGCCGACGCCGGGTCCACGGCCGGGGGGGACGAGCCGTCGGGCCGCCAGAACGCGACCAGACCGGCGCGGGCGGGGTCACCCGGTACGAACACGGCGGGACAGCCGACCGGTGCGGGGGGTGAGGCCGGTACGGAAGGTGCGGAGGAGGACGCCGGGAGAACCGTCTGCACAGCGATGACAGGATTCCTCAAATTTGACTAGCGAAGCCGGAGTCGCCGAGGGTACAGCACGATCGGCGTCGGCCGGGTATGCCTGTGCTGTGATAGGGGTCACCATGAAGGCGCGCCGTGCGTCCTCCGCCAGGGGACGCACGGCGCGCCCCGGAGGACCCCAGGGGGCGCGTCTCAGGGACATCTCGGGGTCGCGGTCCGGAACCGCCGCGGGCGCGGACCCGTTTTCACGGCAGAGAGCGGCAGTGGCCGCGAAGGAGGCGACGCCCATGTCGAAGAACGCCAAGATCGCCGCGGGGGGCGCGGCGGCCGGACTGCTCCTGTTCCTCTGGCTGCCCTGGTGGGCCGCCCTTCTGGTGGTCCTGGGAGTCCCGGCCGCCGCGTACCTCGCCCTGGACCCCGCGCAGCGGCGCAGGCTGCGCCGCGTGTCGCGCAAGGAGCTGGGCCGCTGACGTCCTACGGCGCCGCCGCCCCGCCGGGGTCCAGCGCGCAGGAGTCGACCACGTCGCCGGCCGCGGGCCTGGTGACCGTCCGGTCCGCGGGCGGCGCGACGCCGCGCTCCACCCATGCGACCAGGGCGTCGAACGCCGAGCGGTAGCAGGGCAGGATCGGCCGCAGCCGGTCCGGGTGGGTGTCGTACAGCCCGTCGACGTGCGTCCCGCCCTGCACCGTGTAGAAGCGGTGCAGCCGCCCGCGCCCGCTCGCCTCGACCATCGCGTCGTACACGTCGGAGTCGGCGGCCTTGGGCAGCAGCGCGTCCAGGTCCCCGTGCAGGGTGATCATCGGCCGCCCGATCCGCCCGGTGAGCGCCACCCGCTCGACGGCCCGGTGCACGGAGGCGGGGCGCGAGGCGAAGTCGTAGGCGGCGTCGGACGGGCACGGCGCGAGGATCTGCTCCGTCGTCGACCCGGCGGAGGGGCCGGGGCACCCCGGGTCGTAGTCCGGGTCGAACTCGGCGCGGTAGATCTTCTGGGTGATCCCCCAGTAGGCCCGCTCGTGGTACGGCCACAGGAACTCGGACCCGCGTGCGAAGCCCGCCGCGTACATCTCCTCGTCGGTGGCCCCACCCGACATCCGGGCCACCGCCACCGGCAGGGAGCGCAGCGGATGGCGCCCCCCGGCGGCCCACAGGGTCCCCTCCCAGTCCACCCCGCCGTCGTACAGCTCCGGGTGGTTCTCCAGTTGCCAGCGGGTGAGGTAGCCGCCGTTGGAGATGCCGGTCATGTACGTACGGCGCGGGGCGTGCCCGTAGCGCCGGGCCACTGCGTGCCGGGCGGCCCGGGTGAGCTGCGTGGTGCGCGCGTTCCACTCGGCGACGGCGTCCCCGGGCCGCTCGCCGTCGAGGTGGAAGTCGACACCGGTGTTGCCCTTGTCGGTCGCCGCGTAGGCGTAGCCGCGCGCCAGCACCTGGTCGGAGATCGCCTTGTCGGTCGCGTACTGCGTGCGGTTGCCGGGCGCGCCGGTGACGACCAGTCCGCCGTTCCAGCGGTCGGGCAGCCGGATCACGAACTGGGCGTCGTGCCGTCGGCCGCGGGCCTCGTCCGAGCGGGACGGGTCGGGGAAGTACCCGTCGATCTGCACCCCCGGAACCCCGGACGGCGACCGGGTGGCCGCGGCGGTCAGTCCCGCCTGGTCGGCCAGGTCGGTGTACGGCGTGCCGGCCAGTCCCGCCGTGGTCAGGTCGGCGAGGCAGGCACCGCGCTGATGGGCGGCACCGGGCACCCGCACGCGGTCCTGGCGCGCGCAGTGACCGTCCCCGGCCGCGCCGGCCGGGGACGGAGCGGTGAGAACGGCCGAGGCGAGGACGGCGACGAGCAGCGGAACGCCACGGGAGGGGCGCATACGGCCTCCGGAAGGACGGGCAGCGGAAGGGGGAACGGGGATCGATCGTGGAACTGCCCCAGGGTGAGGGCTCGCCCTCACCGTCATCGATGGGTCGGCACCCCATGACGCGGTGCCGACACGCGGGGCCTTTCCACATGCCCGCTCCCTGCCCGCCACGGCGCGGCCCCTTCCGGGACCGCATGTCCTCACAGCGGCCGTACGGCCATCCGGTCGAGTGCCTCGAGCAGGCCCGGCAGCTCCGGGCCCCGGCCCACCGGGAGGACCTCACCGGGTTCGTCGTCCAGCAGGACGAACGCGATGTCGTCCGTCCGCGCCACCAGCGACCATCCGGGGCCGTCGGCGCGCAGGGTGCGCGCGCCGCCCGGGGCGAAGGACGAGCGGACCCGGCCGAGCGGCGGCGGCGAGTCGACGTAGGCGCGTGCCTCCGCCAGCACCCGCCGGACCCCGCGGTGTCCCGGCTGCCCGTCCGGGCCGTCGCCCGAGGCGCCCTCCCGGCCGTCCTCCGCGGGCCCCCCGGCGTCGTCGGCCGTCCGGGCGGAGCCGTCCGGCGCCGGGAACGCGGCGTCGTCGACCCGCTCCCGCCAGACCGTCCACCGGAGCGCGATCTCGTCGGCCCCCAGCCGCCGCTGGGCCGGTCCCCAGGCCCCGGTGTCCGGCGGCGTCAGCGGGGGCGCGTCCGTGGCGTCGGGGCCGGGGTCGTGCGGCGCGGGCACGTTCGGCGCCGCGACGGCGACCGCGAGGGGCCAGCCGGGCAGCGCGGCGACGACCGTGTGCTCGTCCGGCGACAGGTCGTGCTCCATGCCGCAGTCCCAGGACGCGATCGCGACGGCGACCAGCGAGACGTCGTCGACGACGACGGTCCACCGGGCGCCTGCGCCGTCCTGGCCGAGCACCAGGCCGTACCCGTCGGCGCGGGGCGGAAGACCGAGCGCCGCGCACGCCTCCGGATAGTCGTCGCCCAGCACGCTCGGGAACTTCGCCGGGGTCAGCAGCGCCGCCGTGAGCACGTAGAGCGCGTCGTCCGCGGCGGCGACGGCTTCCTCATCGGTCCCGGCCATCCCAGCCTCCCCATCGGTTCGTCCACCGGCGCGCACCCTATGCCGACCCCGAGCCGCTTGTCACGACCCCCGCGGCCATGCCCGGAGCTGCGGGTTTCCGGCCGGACGGGGCGGATCGGCCGCGTGCCCGCGGACGGTTCGGGCGGCCGGGGGACCCGGCGGCGCCCGCGCGACCGTCCCCCCGGGGCCCGCCCCGCCCCCGCACGAGCGCCCTCGCCGACCGTGCGTCCCCCGCCACCCACCGTAGAGTTGCAGCCTCGACGGCAGGAGGGGGCGGCACGGTGCGGCGCTTCGAACGACTGGAACGGATCCGGCGGATGGACCCCTACCGGCAGGCCACGGAGATCTACCGGCTCAGCTCGGCCTACGAGTTCCCCTGGGACTACACCCGGGCCCTGGAGCTGGCCCTCTACCGCACCTACGCCGTGCCCCGGATCGGCCGGCTGCTCGCCGCGACGGGGGAGCTCACCGACCGGTCCCAGAAGCGCTACGACGACACCTCGCTGCTCCTGGACGCCGTCGTCGAGCACGGATTCGACAGCGCACCGGGCAGGACCGCGATCCGCCGCATCAACCGGATGCACCGCGCCTACGACATCCCCGACGACGACATGCGGTACGTCCTGTGCACGTTCGTGGTGATGCCCAGGCGCTGGATCGACGCCTACGGATGGCGCCGGCTGTCGCGGCACGAGATCGTCGCCGGTACCGTCCACTACCGGACCCTGGGCCGGCACATGGGCATCACGGACGTCCCCGGGTCCTACGAGGAGTTCGAGAGCTGTCTGGACGCCTACGAGCAGGCCCACTTCGGCTGGGACGAGGGCGCGCGGCGGGTCTCGGACGCCACCCTCGACCTCATGGCCTCCTGGTACCCGCGTCCGCTCGCCCCCGTGCTGCGCACCGCCACGCTCGCCCTGCTCGACGAGCCCCTGCTGCGCGCCTTCCGCTACACCCCGCCGAGCGCGGCCACGCGCGCGTGGGTGCGCCGCGCGGTACGGCTGCGGGGCCGTGCCGTCCGGCTGCTGCCGCCGCGCCGCGCCCCGCACTTCGCCCGGCAGAACCGGGAGATCAAGAGCTACCCGAACGGCTACCGGCCGGCGGACCTGGGCACCCACCCGGTGCCGGGAGTGCGGGGCTGCCCGGTACGGCGCCCGGACTGACCGCCCCGCACACGGCCCGGGTGTTCAGTCCGTGCGTACGGCCAGCGCCAGGAACCGGGCGTCCTCGTCGGCGTACGACGTCATGTGCCAGCCCGAACGCGTCAGCAGCGCACGGAGGTTCGGCTCCGCGCGGAGGTCGTCCGGGGTGAGCGCGCGGCCCTGGCGCGCGGCGAGGGCCGCCCGGCCGACCGGATGGAACAGCGCCAGCACGCCACCGGGCCGCACCGCCCGGGCGATCTCCCGGAGGCTCCCGGCCGGATCGGGAAGATGCGCGATCAGCCCCGCCGCGAACACGGCGTCCAGCGAGGAGGGGCGCAGGGGCAGGGCGGCGACGTCGGCCAGCAGCAGCACCCCGTCGCGGTCCCGCCCGGCCCGCGCCGCCTCCCGCAGCATGGCCGGGGTCAGATCCGCGCCGATCACCACGCCCGAGGCCCCCACGGCCGCACGCAGCGGCGGCAGGGCCCGCCCGGTACCGCAGCCCGCGTCGAGCACCCGGTCGCCCTCGCGCAGCCCGAGCCCGGCCACCGCGGCCGCGTAGGCCGGGCCGTCGTCGGGGAAGCGGTGGTCCCAGTCCGCGGCACGCGCGGTGAAGAATTCCTGGACGTGTGCGAGGTCGTGGCTCATGTTCCGCATGATCCCCCACCGGGACGAGCGGCGCCGCCGTGCGCGGGTTCGAGCGTGACGCGGTCGCTCCGGCGCACCGCCGTGCCGCGCGACGCACGCGGGCGTGATCCGGCGGGAGACCGCGGGATCCGGGCTCGCGCCACTCTTCCTCGGTCATCTTCCGTCCCTTGGTCGCCGTCCTCCTTGCCCGGGGCCCGGTCGTGGTGAAGGCTGGCGCGAGGGCCCTCCCGCCAGGAGGGCGACACACGGGGCAGACCACGGGGAAGACCAGGGGGAGACACACGACATGGCGCAGAACCGGGGACTCGACTGGCTGCTGGACGACCTGACCCAGCGCGTCGAACACGTACGGCACGCGCTGGTGCTGTCCAACGACGGGCTGGTGACGGGGGCGAGCACGGGGCTGCGGCGCGAGGACGCGGAGCACCTCGCCGCGGTGTCGTCCGGACTGCACAGCCTCGCCAAGGGCTCGGGACGGCACTTCGGCGCGGGCGGGGTGCGCCAGACGATGATCGAGTTCGACGACGCGGTGCTCTTCGTCACCGCGGCGGGCAACGGCAGCTGCCTGTGCGTCCTGAGCGGGGCGGAGGCCGACATCGGCCAGATCGGGTACGAGATGACGCTGCTGGTCAACCGGGTCGGCGAGCACCTGGACGTGGACACCCGCCGACCGGAACCCGGCGTGGAACTCTGACCCGCGGTCCCCTTCTCCGCCGCGGAGCGTCCACGGGGTCGCGGCACGGAGACCGGTGACCTACAGCGCCCGGAACAAGCCCTCCTGGACGACGGAGACCAGCATCCGGCCCTCCAGGTCGTAGATCCGGCCGCGGGCCAGGCCCCGGCCGCCCGTGGCGATCGGCGACTCCTGGTCGTACAGGAACCACTCGTCCGCCCGGAACGGGCGGTGGAACCACATGGCGTGGTCCAGCGACGCCATGTCGAAGCCGCGCGGCCCCCACAGCGGCTCCACCGGGATCCGCACGGCATCCAGGAGGGTCATGTCACTGGCGTAGGTCAGGGCGCAGGTGTGCACCAGCGGATCGTCGCCGAGCGGGCCGACCGCGCGCATCCACACCGCGCTGCGCGGCTCGGCGCCCCTGACCTCGTCGGGGTCCCAGCGCAGCCGGTCCACATAGCGGATGTCGAAGGGCTGGCGGCGCGCCATCCGCTCCAGCTGCTCCGGCAGCGTGCCCAGATGCCCGCGGATCTCGTCGGACACCGTCGGCAGCGACTCGGGATCCGGGACCTTCCGGGCCGGCGGCAACTGGTGTTCGAAACCTCCCTGTTCGGGCCTGTGGAAGGAGGCGGTCAGGTTGAAGATCGTGCGGCCCTGCTGCACCGCGGTGACCCGGCGGGTGGTGAACGACCGGCCGTCCCGCACCCGTTCGACCTGGTACACGATCGGCACGCCGGGCCTGCCCGGACGCAGGAAGTACGCGTGCAGCGAGTGCACCGGGCGGTCGCCCTCCGTGGTGCGGCCGGCGGCGACCAGGGCCTGGCCCGCCACCTGGCCGCCGAAGACCCGCTGCAGGGACTCCTGCGGGCTGCGGCCACGGAATATGTCGACCTCGATCTGCTCCAGGTCGAGCAGGGCGACGAGGCTCTCGGCCGGATTCGTCATGGGTGGGATCCTCCTGCGCTCACAACTGGCCGACATCGGTGACCCGGACGACCGCGCGGCCCTCCGCGTCGGAGGCGGTGAGGTCGACCTCGGCGCTGATGCCCCAGTCGTGGTCACCGGCGGGGTCGTCGAAGATCTGCCGGACCCGCCACAGCCCGTTCTCCGGCTGCTCCTCGATCAGCAGCAGCTTCGGCCCGCGGGCGTCGGGCCCGGTGCCGAGCTCCTCGTACTCGTCCCAGTACCTGTCCATCGCCTCGCCCCAGGCCTCGGCGTCCCAGCCGCCCTCGGCGTCCAGCTCGCCCAGCTCGTCCACCTGGTCGAGGGCGGCGAGCTCGACCCGGCGGAACATGGCGTTGCGGACCAGGACGCGGAAGGCGCGCGCGTTGGCGGTGACCGGCTTGACCTGGTCGGCCTTCTCCTGCGCCTCCTCGGCGGTCATCTCCTCCGGGTTGGCCAGCTGCTCCCACTCGTCCAGCAGGCTGGAGTCGACCTGGCGCACCGTCTCGCCCAGCCAGGCGATCAGGTCCTCCAGGTCCTCCGACTTCAGGTCGTCCGGGACGGTGTGCTCCAGCGCCTTGTAGGCGCTCGCGAGGTAGCGCAGCACGATCCCCTCGGTGCGGGCCAGCTCGTAGTGGGAGACCAACTCGGTGAACGACAGCGCCCGTTCGTACATGTCCCGGATCACGGACTTCGGCGACAGCGGGTGGTCACCGACCCAGGGGTGGCTCTTGCGGTAGGTGTCGTAGGCGTGGAAGAGCAGCTCCTCCAGCGGCTTCGGGTAGGTGACGTCCTGGAGCCGCTCCATGCGCTCCTCGTACTCCACGCCGTCGGCCTTCATCGCGGCGACCGCCTCGCCGCGCGCCTTGTTCTGCTGGGCGGCGAGGATCTGGCGCGGATCGTCCAGCGTGGACTCCACCACGGACACCATGTCCAGCGCGTACGACGGCGATTCGGGATCCAGCAGCTCGAACGCGGCCAGCGCGAACGTGGACAGCGGCTGGTTCAGCGCGAAGTCCTGCTGCAGGTCCACGGTGAGACGGACGATGCGGCCCTCGGCGTCCGGCCGGTCGAGCTTCTCGACGATGCCGCCGTCCAGCAGCGAGCGGTAGATGGCGATCGCCCGCCGGATGTGCCGCAGCTGCTGCCTGCGCGGCTCGTGGTTGTCCTCCAGCAGCCGTCGCATCGCCTCGAAGGCGTTGCCGGGCCTGGCGATCACCGACAGCAGCATGGTGTGGGTGACCCGGAAGCGCGAGGTCAGCGGCTCCGGCTCGGAGCCGATGAGCTTCTCGAAGGTCTGTTCGCTCCAGGCGACGAACCCCTCGGGCGCCTTCTTGCGCACCACCTTGCGGCGCTTCTTCGGGTCGTCTCCGGCCTTGGCCAGCGCCTTCTCGTTCTCGATGACGTGCTCGGGGGCCTGGGCCACCACGAAGCCCTCGGTGTCGAAGCCGGCGCGTCCGGCGCGGCCCGCGATCTGGTGGAACTCACGGGCCCGCAGTGTGCGCACGCGGCTGCCGTCGTACTTGGTCAGGGCCGTGAACAGCACCGTGCGGATGGGCACGTTGACGCCCACGCCGAGCGTGTCGGTGCCGCAGATGACCTTCAGCAGACCGGCCTGCGCGAGCTTCTCCACCAGCCGCCGGTACTTGGGCAGCATGCCGGCGTGGTGCACCCCGATGCCGTGCCGGACGTAACGGGACAGATTGCGGCCGAACTTGGTGGTGAAGCGGAAGTTGCCGATCAGCTCGGCGATCCTGTCCTTCTCCTCGCGCGTGCACATGTTGATGCTCATCAGCGCCTGCGCCCGCTCCACCGCCTGCGCCTGGGTGAAGTGCACGATGTAGACCGGCGCCTGCCGGGCCTCGAGCAGATCGGTGAGCGTCTCGGTGAGCGGCGTGTACCGGTACTCGTAGGACAGCGGCACGGGCCGGGTGGCGGAACGGACCACGGCGGTGGGACGGCCGGTGCGGCGGGTGAGGTCCTTCTCGAAGAAGGAGACGTCGCCGAGCGTCGCCGACATCAGCACGAACTGCGCCTGCGGCAGCTCGAGGAGCGGGATCTGCCAGGCCCAGCCGCGGTCCCCTTCCGCGTAGAAGTGGAACTCGTCCATCACGACCTGGCCCACGTCGGCGTCCTTGCCGTCGCGCAGCGCGATCGACGCCAGCACCTCGGCGGTGCAGCAGATGACCGGGGCGTCGGCGTTGACGGAGGCGTCACCGGTGAGCATGCCGACGTTCTCGGTGCCGAAGACCTTGCACAGCTCGAAGAACTTCTCCGACACCAGCGCCTTGATGGGCGCCGTGTAGAAGGTGACCTCGTCGCGCGCCAGGGCGGCGAAGTGGGCGGCCGCCGCGATCATGCTCTTGCCGGAACCCGTGGGCGTCGACACGATCACGTTCGCCCCGGAGACCACCTCGATCAGCGCCTCCTCCTGGTGGGGATAGAGAGTGAGACCGCGCTCCCGGGCCCACGACTCGAAGGCTTCGTAGAGGGCGTCGGGGTCGGCGGTCGGCGGCAGCTGATCGATGAGGGTCACGCCCCCATCTTGCCTGCCCGCCCGGCCCAGGGGGGAATCGGCTGCGGATCCGAAGATCGTGAACGCTACGCTGTGTCGCCGGCGGAGCGTCGACGCACCGGGCCGACCGGCCGGCGGCGAACGAGGAATGGGGCGGGCAACGGCGATGATGGGACCAGCACACTCACTGTCGGGCGCCGCTGCCTGGCTGGGGGTCGGCGCGGCGACGGCCGCGGCCGGACACCCCATGCCCTGGCCGGTCCTCCTGGCAGGCGCCCTGATCTGCGCCGGCGCCGCGCTCGCCCCCGACCTGGACCACAAGGCGGCCACCATCTCGCGGGCCTTCGGGCCCGTGTCCCGGTGGCTGTGCGAGATCGTCGACAAGCTGTCCTACGCCGTCTACAAGGCCACCAGGAAGCAGGGCGACCCGCGCCGCTCCGGCGGGCACCGCACGCTCACCCACACCTGGCTGTGGGCGGTGCTGATCGGCGCCGGCACCTCGGTCCTGGCGATCACGGGCGGCCGCTGGGCGGTGCTGGCCATCCTCTTCGTGCACATGGTGCTGGCCATCGAGGGCCTGCTGTGGCGGGCGACGCGGGGATCGAGCAGCGACGTCCTGGTGTGGCTGCTGGCGGCGGCCTGCGCCTGGATCATCGCGGGCGTCCTGGACCAGCCGGGACACGGCTCCGACTGGCTGTTCACCGAGCCGGGCCAGGAGTACCTGTGGCTGGGCCTGCCGATCGTCCTGGGCGCGCTGGTGCACGACATCGGGGACGCGCTGACCGTCTCCGGCTGCCCGATCCTGTGGCCGATACCGGTGGGCCGCAGGCGCTGGTACCCGGTCGGCCCGCCGAAGGCGATGCGGTTCCGGGCCGGCAGCTGGGTGGAGCTGAAGGTGCTGATGCCCGTGTTCATGCTGCTGGGCGGGGTGGGCTGCGCGGCGGCGCTCAACGTGATCTGAGGGACGCGACCGCCACGGGACTCAGCCGGCGCCCCCGCCGCCGTACCGGCGCTCGAAGCGGGCGACGCGGCCTTCCGTGTCCACGGTCCGGGCCCGGCCCGTGTAGAACGGGTGGCTCTCCGAGGAGATCTCCACCTCCACCACCGGGTAGGTCTCGCCGTCGTCCCACTCGATCGTCAGGTCGCTGGTCGCGGTGGACCGGGTGAGGAAGGCGTACCCGGCGGCACGGTCACGGAAGACGACCGGGTGGTAGTCGGGGTGCTTGTCCTGCTGCATGGGTGCTCCTCGGGGTCAGCCGGGAAGGCCGTCCTCGTCGACCACGTGTATCGCGGCCTCCTCGGCGGAGGCGGCGGCGCCGTCGATGCCGACGTCCGTGGCGACCAGGGCCTCCTCCTCGTCCTCGTGCGTCCCTTCGTCGGGGGCCACCAGCCGCCCTGAGCGTGCGGCGCCCACCTCGTTGTCCAGGGGTTCCCCGTCGGTGCCCGGGGAATCACCGATGCCGTCGCCGTCGTAGGCGGCGGGGTCGGGCACCTCCTCGGCGAGCCGCTGGTCCAGCGTCTCCCCCTCGCGGCGCTCCGCCGCCGTCACGCCGTAGTGCTCCACGGCCCAGGGCCGCTCCGGAGGGGACCAGCCCCGGTCGAGGGGGTCGGCGACGCCGTCGTTCTCCAGGGTGTCCTCGGCGTCGAGCAGTCCGGCGTCGTCCTGGATCTCGGACGCGTCGGGCTGGTAGACGTCGTCTCCCCAACCGTCGGCGCTGTTCACGGGTACCTCCAGAGGGTGGGGGCGGGCCCCTTCCCGCCGCGGCCCGCGCCGGGCCGCGGGTGGGCGACACCGTGCCTCCGGTGTCCGGTCCGCCGGACCCCCGGCCGCTCCCCGGGCCGGTGCCTGACTCCAGCCTTCCACCGGAGTTCCCCACCGCGCAACGGCACGGCCCCCGGCGGGCGGCGCGCCCGCGGTCCGCGCCCCGTCCCGGCGGGGTCCGCCGGGACGGGGCGGGCTCAGCCGTGCCAGGAGCGCCACAGCGCCGCGTACGCCCCGTCCGCCGCGACCAGGTCGTCGTGGCTGCCCAGTTCGCTGATGCGGCCGTCCTCCACGACGGCTATGACGTCCGCGTCATGGGCGGTGTGCAGCCGGTGGGCGATGGCGACGACGGTCCTGCCGTCCAGGACACGGGCCAGGGAGCGTTCCAGGTGACGCGCCGCGCGCGGATCGAGCAGCGAGGTCGCCTCGTCCAGGACCAGTGTGTGCGGGTCGGCCAGCACCAGCCGGGCCAGCGCGATCTGCTGGGCCTGCGCCGGGGTGAGCGCGACGCCGCCGGAACCGACCTCGGTGTCCAGACCCTCGTCGAGCGCCCGGGCCCAGCCGTCCGCGTCGACCGCCCCGAGCGCCGCCCACAGTTCGGCGTCCTCCGCGTTCGTCCTGGCGAGCCGCAGATTGTCGCGCAGGGAGCCCACGAAGACGTGATGCTCCTGGTTGACCAGTGCCACGTGCTTGCGGACCCGGTCCGCGGTCATCCGCGACAGCTCGGCGTCGCCCAGGGTGACCCGCCCGTCCCGGGGCGCGTAGATCCCGGCGAGGAGGCGGCCCAGGGTGGACTTGCCGGCACCCGAAGGGCCGACCAGCGCCAGCCTGGTCCCGGGGGCGACCTCGAGGGACACCGCGCGCAGCACGTCCACGCCCTCCCGGTAGCCGAAGCGCACCCGGTCCGCGTGCACCCGGCGTCCGTCGGGGGCGAGCGCGGCGTCCCCGGCGTCGGGCTCGATGTCCCGGACCCCGACCAGCCGGGCCAGCGACACCTGCGCCACCTGCAGCTCGTCGTACCACCGCAGGATCAGCCCCACCGGGTCGACCAGCATCTGCGCGATCAGCGCGCCCGTGGTGAGCTGGCCGACACCGATCCAGCCCTGCAGGACGAACACCCCGCCGATCATCAGCACCGAGCCGAGCACGGTGACGTGGGTGACGTTGACGACGGGGAAGAGCACCGACCGCAGCCAGAGCGTGTAGCGCTCCCAGGCCGTCCACTCCCCGACCCGCCGGTCGGTCAGCGCCACACGGCGCGGACCGAGGCGGTGTGCCTCCACGGTCCGCCCCGCGTCCACGGTCTCGGTGAGCGCGGCGGCCACGGCGGCGTACCCGGCCGCCTCGGAGCGGTAGGCGGCCGGCGCCCGCCGGAAGTACCAGCGGCATCCGGCCACCAGCAGGGGCACCGCGACCAGTACGGCCGGCGCCAGTTCGGGCGCCGTGACGACCAGCCCGCCCAGCAGCAGCACCGCCCACACCGTGCCGATGGCCAACTGGGGAACGGCCTCCCGCATCGCGTTGCCGAGCCGGTCGATGTCGGTCGTGATCCGCGACAGCAGATCACCCGTGCCCGCCCGCTCCAGCACGCCCGGCGGCAGGCCGACCGACCGCACCAGGAAGTCCTCGCGCAGATCGGCCAGCATCCGTTCACCGAGCATCGCCCCGCGCAGCCGGACCTGCCGGACGAACACCGCCTGGACCGCCAGCGCGAGGACGAAGATCCCGGCGGTGAGGCCCAGATGCAGCTCCCGCTCCCGGTCCGAGACCCGCTCCACCAGTCCGCCCAGGAGGTACGGGCCGGCCATGGACGCGATCACGGCGACCGTGTTCACGGTGATCAGCAGCAGGAAGGCCCGCCGGTGCCGGCGCAGCAGCTCCGTGACGTAGGCGCGCACCGTCGCGGGCGCCCCCACGGGCAGGGCGTCGGCCGCGGTCGGGGCCGCCGGGTCGTAGGCCGGTGGCGCCACGCCGATCATGCTGTCTCCTCGATCTCTTCCAGCTCCTGCAGTCGGTGCAGCGCCTCGTCCTCGCGCGGGACCCGCGCCCCGGCCCCGTCCTCGGTATCGCGCGTCACCACGGCCCGGTACCGGGGTTCGGCGCGCACCAGTTCGCGGTGGCCGCCGACCGCCGCGACGGTGCCGCCGTGCAGGAACACCACCCGGTCGGCGCGGTCCAGCAGCAGCGGGGAGGAGGTGAACACCACGGTGGTGCGGCCCTCCCGCAGTCCGCGCACGCCCTGGGCGATCCGGGCCTCGGTGTGCGAGTCGACGGCCGAGGTCGGCTCGTCCAGGACCAGCACCTCCGGGTCCGTGACCAGCGACCGCGCCAGCGCGAGCCGCTGACGCTGTCCGCCCGACAGGGACCGCCCGCGTTCGGTGATCCGCGCGTCCATCGGGTCCGCGGCGTCCACCGAGCCCTGCACCAGTGCCGCCAGCACGTCCCCGCACTGCGCGGCGTCCAGCGCGTCGCGCGGATCGACCGCACCGGACGCCGGCACGTCGAGCAGTTCGCGCAGGGTGCCGGAGAGCAGCACCGGGTCCTTGTCCTGCACGAGGACGGCCCGGCGGGCGGAGTCCAGCGGCAGTTCGTCGAGCGGCACCTCGCCGAGCAGCACCGAGGCGCCCGGCTCCGCGGCGTGCCCGCCGAGCCGTTCGGCCAGCCGCCCCGCCGCGTCCGGGTCCCCGCACACCACGGCGGTGAGCCGGCCCGCAGGGGCGAGCAGTCCGGTCGCCGGGTCGTACAGGTCGCCGGCCGGGCTCCCGTCGCCGCGCGATCCCGCGGTGTCCGTGGCCCGCTCCAGCGAGAGCACGCGCGCGGCCCGCTTGGCGGAGGGCCGCGAGAAGGAGTACGCCATCGCGATCTCCTCGACGTGCCGCAGGGGGTAGGTGAGCACCATGACCGAGCTGTAGACGGTGACCAGTTCGCCGACGCCGATCCGGCCCTCGCGGGCGAGACGGACGCCGTACCAGACCACCGTGATCAGCAGGATCCCCGGCAGCAGCACCTGGATCGCGGCGATCAGGGACCACATCCGCGCGCTGCGCACGGCGGCGTGGCGGACCTCCTGGGAGGCGCGGCGGTAGCGGTCGAGGAACAGGTCCTCGCCGCCGATGCCGCGCAGCACGCGCAGCCCGGCGACGGTGTCCGAGGCGAGCTCGGTGGCCCGCCCCGCCTTCTCGCGCTGGACGTCCGCCCGCCGGGTGGCGCGGGGCAGCAGCGGCAGCACCGCGACCGCCAGTACGGGCAGTCCCACGGCGACGACGACACCGAGCGCCGGCTGGTAGACGACCAGGCCGGCGCAGACCAGCACGATGGTGACGGCGGCCGCGGTGAACCGTGACAGCGCCTCCACGAACCAGCCGATCTTCTCGACGTCACCGGTGGAGACGGCCACCACCTCACCGGCGGCGACGCGCCGGGTCAGCGCGGAACCCAGTGCGGCGGCCTTGCGGCCGAGCAGTTGCTGCACCCGGGCGGCGGCGGTGATCCAGTTGGTGACGGCGGCGCGGTGCAGAAAGGTCTCGCCGACCGCGTTGCCCACGCAGACCAGCGCCATCAGACCGCCGGCCAGGGCGAGCCGGCCGCCGGAGCGGTCGACCGCGGCCTGGACGGCGACGCCGACGCAGAACGGCAGCGAGGCGACGGCGGTGAAGTGCAGCAGGCCCCAGGCCAGCGACTTGAGCTGGCCGGACAGTTGGTTCCGGAAGAGCCACCACAGGAGACGGGGGCCCGAGCGCGCGTCGGGCACCCCCGGGTCGGGATACGGAAGGTCTTGGATCTGCATGAGGTCCCAGTGGCTCGGATCAGGGAGGGGCGGCGGGGGAAAGCGGTGGGGAGGGCGCGGGCATGCCTGCCGCCGTCCACGGGCGGCGGCAGCAAACCGTGACAGGTTGACCCCGCCGCGTGCCGGTAGGCAAACGGTTTTCCCCGCCACCGCACGGAACCGGCGGTCCGGAGCGCCGGTACCGCCGCGCCGTCACCTCACACCGGTCGTGCGGACGCCTCGTCGCACCGCGGGGGGACCGCCCCGTCGATCAGGGTGTCCAGCAACGCGCCCAGTGCCTCGCGCTGTTCGTCCCCCAGCGGGGCCAGGATCTCCTCGGCGGCGAGGCGGCGCGCGGCGCGCAGCTCGCGCAGGGCCGCGCGTCCGTCGTCCGTGAGCTCGATCCGGATCACCCGCCGATTGGCCGGATCCGGTGCCCGCCGCACCTTGCCGTTCGCCTCCAGGCCGTCGACCAGTGTGGTGACGGCGCGGGGGACCACCTCCAGGCGCTCGGCCAGATCGGCCATGCGGGGCGGTGAGCCGTAGTGCGCGAGGGTGCGCAGCAGCCGCGACTGGGCGGGGGTGATCCCGAGCCCGCACACCTCCAGATGGCGCTTCTGGATGCGGTGCACCCGGCGGGTCAGCCGAAGCAACTGCTCGGCCAGCAGGCCGTCGGGATCGGGGGCGGTCATACGGGAACGATATCAGGATGCCGTTCATTGTGAGTACAGGTAACAATGAGCTGGGCTCCGCCCGCCCTCGGGCCCACCGCCCGGGCGCCCGTCCCGCCCGTCCCGAAGGAGACCATGCACCCCGACCGCGAATCCGACTGGACCCCGCCCGCCGGCGCCGAGGAGCAGCCCCGGCAGGTACGGCGCGTCCTGAGACTCTTCCGTCCCTACCGGGGCCGCCTCGCGGTCGTCGGCCTGCTCGTCGGCGCCTCCTCGCTGGTCTCGGTCGCCACCCCGTTCCTGCTGAAGGCGATCCTCGACGTCGCCCTCCCCGAGGGCCGCACCGGACTGCTCAGCCTGCTCGCGCTCGGCATGATCCTCGGTGCGGTCCTCACCAGCGTCTTCGGCGTGCTGCAGACCCTGATCTCGACCACCGTCGGCCAGCGCGTGATGCACGACCTGCGCACCGCCGTCTACGGCCGGCTCCAGCGCATGTCGCTCGCCTTCTTCACCCGCACCCGCACCGGCGAGGTCCAGTCCCGCATCGCCAACGACATCGGCGGCATGCAGGCCACCGTGACCTCCACGGCGACCTCCCTGGTCTCCAACCTCACCGGGGTGGTCGCCACCGTCGTCGCGATGCTGGCCCTCGACTGGCGGCTGACCGTGGTCTCCCTGGTGCTGCTGCCGGTGTTCGTCTGGATCAGCCGCCGCGTCGGCGACGAGCGCAAGAAGATCACCACCCGGCGCCAGAAGCAGATGGCCGCGATGGCCGCCACGGTCACCGAGTCGCTCTCGGTCAGCGGCATCCTCCTCGGCCGCACCATGGGCCGCTCCGACTCCCTGACCGGTGCCTTCGCGGACGAGTCCGAGCGCCTGGTCGACCTGGAGGTGCGGTCCAACATGGCCGGCCGCTGGCGCATGGCGGTCATCACGGTCGTCATGGCCGCCATGCCGGCCGTCATCTACTGGACGGCCGGCATCGCCCTGCAGACGGGCGGCCCGGAGGTCTCCGTCGGCACGATCGTCGCGTTCGTCTCGCTCCAGCAGGGCCTGTTCCGTCCCGCCGTGAGCCTGCTGTCCACCGGCGTCCAGATCCAGACCTCGCTCGCGCTCTTCCAGCGCATCTTCGAGTACCTCGACCTCCCGATCGACATCACCGAGCGCGAGGACCCGGTCCACCTCGACCGGGTCAAGGGCGAGGTCCGCTTCGAGGACGTCACCTTCGGCTACGACGACGAGGGCGGCCCCGTCCTCGACGGCATCGACATCACCGTCCCCCCGGGCGGCAGCCTCGCCGTGGTCGGGCCGACCGGCGCCGGCAAGTCCACCCTCGGCCACCTCGTGCCGCGGCTGTACGACGTCACGGGCGGCCGGGTCACCCTCGACGGCGTCGACGTCCGCGACCTCGACTTCGACACGCTGGCCCGCGCGGTGGGCGTCGTCTCCCAGGAGACGTACCTGTTCCACGCCTCGGTCGCGGAGAACCTGCGCTTCGCCAAGCCGGAGGCCACCGACGAGGAACTGCACGCGGCGGCGCGGGCCGCGCAGATCCACGATCACATCGCCGCCCTGCCCGACGGGTACGACACGGTGGTCGGTGAGCGCGGCCACCGGTTCTCCGGCGGCGAGAAGCAGCGCCTGGCGATCGCCCGCACCATCCTGCGCGACCCGCCGGTCCTGGTGCTCGACGAGGCCACCAGCGCCCTGGACACCCGTACCGAGGCCGCCGTCCAGGAAGCCATCGACGCGCTGTCGGCCGACCGCACCACAATCACCATCGCCCACCGGCTGTCCACCGTCCGGGGGGCCGACCAGATCGTGGTCCTCGACTCCGGCCGCGCGGTCGAACGCGGCACGCACGAAGAGCTGCTGGAGCGCGGCGGGCGCTACGCGGCCCTGGTGCGCCGGGACGCCCGACTGGAGCCGACAAAATGAAGATATGCCGGTTTTGCGGGGATATGCGTATTACCGTGCCCGCATGCAGACGAACACTCCGTCACGGAGCACGATCCGACTGACGCGCCGGGGCCGCCTCGCCCTCGCGGCGCTCGGGGCCGTCGTGGCCGGCACCGCCGTGGCGGTGCCGCTGCTGGTCATGGGCGGTGAGGACGAGCCCCGCCCCGCGACCCTGGTGGTCCCGGAGGGCTGGCGGGCGAGCCAGGTGTACGCCGCCGTCGACAAGACCCTCGAACTGCCGGCGGGCACCACGAGGAAGTCCCTCGCCAGGGCGGGACTGAAACTGCCGAACGAGGCCCGGGGCAACCCGGAGGGCTACCTCTTCCCGGCCACGTATCCGCTCCAGGGGCGGACGACCCCGCAGGAACTGCTGGCACGGATGGTCGACACCGCCGACAAGAAGTTCAACGGGGCCCCGATCGCCGCCGGCGCGCAGCGCAACGCGATGAACGTCTACCAGGCGGTCACCGTCGCGAGCATCGTCCAGGCGGAGGCCGCCACCAAGGCCGACATGGGCAAGGTGGCCCGGGTGATCTTCAACCGGCTGGAGCGCGGGATGCCGCTCCAGATGGACTCGACCGTCACCTACGGCCTGGGCCGCAGGACGCCGCGCACGGTGGAGGCCGACACCGAGGTCGACAGCCCCTACAACTCGTACCGGCGCATGGGCCTGCCGCCGACCCCGATCGGCAATCCCGGCGAGGACGCGGTGCGCGCCGCGATCAACCCGGTCCCGGGCGACTGGCTGTACTTCGTCACGGTCGGGCCCGGCGACACCCGCTTCACCGCCGACTACGCGGAACACCAGCGCAACGTCGCCGAGGCCGGCGCCCGGCAGGAGAAGGCGGGCGAGCCGTCGAAGAGGTGAGCGGTCCGCCCCCGGCCGTCACGCGGCGACCGGCTCCTCCTCCGCCAGCAGCCGCCTGACGTCCCGCACCGCCGCGCGTCCCGCCCGGTTGGCGCCGACGGTGCTCGCCGAGGGGCCGTAGCCGACCAGGTGGACCCGCGGGTCGGCGACCGCCCGCGTCCCCTCGACCCGGATCCCGCCGCCCGGCTCCCGCAGCCGCAGCGGCGCGAGGTGCTCGACGGCGGGCCGGAAGCCGGTCGCCCACAGGATGACGTCGGCGGCCACCCGCCGCCCGTCCCCCCACTCCACGCCGTCGGGAGTGATCCGCTCGAACATGGGCTGCCGGTCGAGCACGCCGTCCGCGAGGCCCCGGCGGACCGCGTCGTTGAGCGGCAGCCCCGTCACGGAGACGACACTGCGCGGCGGCAGCCCCCGCCGCACCCGCTCCTCGACGAGCGCCACGGCCGCCCGGCCGGCCCCCTCGTCGAAGGGGCCCTCACGGAAGACCGGCGGCCGCCGGGTCACCCACGTCGTGGCCGCCGCGTACGGCGCGATCTCCAGCAGGTGCTGGGTGCCCGAGGCGCCGCCGCCCACCACGACCACCCGCTGCCCGGCGAACGCCTCAGGGCCGGGGTACCGCGCCGTGTGCACCTGCCGCCCCCGGAAGGTCTCCTGGCCCGGATAGCGCGGCCAGAACGGCCGGTCCCAGGTGCCGGTGGCGTTGATCAGCGCCCGCGTCGACCAGTCGCCGTCCGAGGTCTCCACCAGCAGCCGTCCGCCGGTGCCCTCCCGCACCGCCCGCACGTCCACCGGACGCCGCACCCGCAGGTCGAAGGTCTTCTCGTAGCGGTCGAAGTACTCGCCGATCACCTCGGAGGAGGCCCGCGCCGGATCGGCGTCGCCGAGCTCCATGCCGGGCAGCGCGTGCATCCCGTGCACCTTGCCGTACGTCAGCGAGGGCCACCGGAACTGCCAGGCGCCGCCGGGGCCGGGGGAGTGGTCCAGCACCACGAAGCCGCGGCCCGGCTCGAACCCGGTCCGCCGCAGGTGGTAGGCGCTCGACAGACCGGCCTGCCCGGCGCCTATGACGACTGCCTCGACCTCGCGCACGCTGTTCACGCTCCCACCAACCAGGAGGAGGCCGCGGATCTTCCCGCCGGGGCTCCTCCGGGAAGCCCGGCCCATGGGCCAGGATGGAGGGCATGTCCGATGCCTTCGCCACCCGAGTCCTGACCATCGCCACCGGATCCGCCGAGAGGGTCGTCGACATCACCGGCGACTGCGAGTCCTTCCTGCGGGAGACGGCGGCCGGCCGGGACGGCCTGCTGAACGTCTTCGTGCCGCACGCCACGGCCGGTGTCGCCGTGATCGAGACCGGCGCCGGCAGCGACGACGACCTCCTGTCCGCCCTGCACACCCTGCTGCCCGCCGACGACCGCTGGCAGCACCGCCACGGCAGCCCCGGCCACGGCCGCGACCACGTCCTGCCCGCCTTCGTCCCGCCGCACGCGACCCTCCCGGTGGTGGACGGACGGCTGGAACTGGGCACCTGGCAGTCGGTCTGCCTGGTCGACACGAACGTCGACAACCGCGACCGCCAGGTCCGGCTGTCGTTCCTCGGGGGTGTCGGCGCAGCCTGACCGTTCGGGCCACGTCCGGCCGCGCCATCCGCACGGAGCCGTGGCGCAAGGCCGCACCACGTACTGCGCGCTCCCTCGATTCCTCCGCCGACGCGCGGTCGTGGTGCGGCGGCGATCGACGGCGACGCCACGTTCTCCGACGCCGGCGCGGTGGAGGTCATCGCCACCCGCGGGATCGGCGAGGCCCCGACCGCCCGGGTCGCCCTCGGCGCCGCCACCACCGGGCGCACCATGATCCTCGCCGAGATCCACCGCCGGGGCGACGGGTGGCGGCTGCGCGCGGTCGGGCAGGGACACGACCACGCCCTCGCCGGCCTTGCCCGGTCCCACGGCGTCGACGTCGCCGAATGACGACGCGGCCCAAGGGCGTCACGTCCCCCGACTTCGCGGTCGAGTGAGAGCGCTGAACGCGGTTCGTGGGGGCGTCGTTCCGCCGGTTGAGCTTCCTGGGCCGATCGCCCCCCGAACACCGGAAGCAGCCGGCGCCGACGCTGCCTGCGTGGCGCAGGAGTCCAGCGTGCAGCTCGCCGACCAGGACGGCGCCGGACAGGCCGTTCAACCGGCCGCGCCCGGGGATTCATCGGCTGGAGGAGCTTCTCGCCGAGCGGCCCACCTTCCCGTACGAGCCCGGCCTTCGGGCCGAAGCCGAGCATGCTCCCCACGGCTTGCGGCGGTGGACCGCGCCGCAGCCCGAGCGCGTGACGTCCGGGCGTCGTCGTCAGGCGGATCGCTTCCCTTCTGGGAACCCCGGGGCCGTGGATCCGGGGACCCGAGGACTTGCCTATTGGTAACCCATGGGTTACCAATAGGGGGTGGATCCGTTCATCGCCCTGGCTGACCCCGTGCGCCGCGACCTGCTGCGCGCACTCGCCGTCGGCCCGGCCCGAGTGGTCGACCTCGCGGCACGGCACCCGATCAGCCGGCCCGCGGTGAGCAGACATCTGCGGTTGCTCACCGAGGCAGGGCTGGTCACCGTCGAGGACCACGGTCGCGAGCGCCACTACGCGCTTGCCCGCCCGGGCCTCGCCCCGGTCCGCGCCCTGCTCGACGAGCTTGCCGGGCGCCGCCTCCCGATCCCCGAGAGTGCTTTCGACGCCCTCGACCTGGAGGTTCGCAGAACCGTCCACGACCGTCGGGCCGGCACCGACGCCGCTCCCGACACGGGAAGAATTCAGGAGGAATCCGCATGACCAGCATCCCCACCGGGCGTCGCGTGACCGTCGACGGCGTGGACGGCATCGCCTTCGACCGCACCTTCCGGGCCGGCATCAAGGACGTCTGGGCGGCGGTCACCGAGCCGGACCGTCTGGCCCGGTGGATCGGCGAGTGGACCGGTGACCCGTCGACCGGCTCGGTCGACTTCCGGATGCTCTACGAGGGTGAGGAGCACCAGGCCGAGCTCCTCACCATCCAGGAGTGCCGGGCCCCCCGCCGGCTGGTTCTCACGTCGCAGGTGCCCGGCCAGGAACTCATCTGGCACATGACCCTCACGCTCGTCGAGCACGAGGGCACCACCACGCTCACCTTCACCCAGTCCGTCGGCGACGACCCCGCGACGGCGGGAGGTGTCGGCCCCGGCTGGGACTACTACCTCGATCGGCTCGTCCTCGCCGAGACCGGCGGCGACCCGGCGTCCGTCGACTTCGGCGACTACCATCCGGCCCACGAACAGCACTACCTCGACATGTTCAGCTGAGCCCGACGAGCACGCCGAGTACGAGTGCCGGACTCCTGTCGGTCCGCCTGCGGGCTGACCGGAGGCGCCGTTCCCGAATTCGTCGGAGTGAGCAGCCGGGCGCCGGGGCGTGTATCGAAAGCCGGCCCCCGGCCCCGGTCGCGCTGCTTTCGCGTCCCGACCGGCCGGGAATGGATGCAGCAGCGTGAGCAGGGCGCGCGGCCGGTGCAGCGGGATGATGCGGCCGCAGTCTTCGGTCCCGAACCGCGGGGAGTCCCCTCGCCGCCCCGCGGTGACGACGATCGGCATGGGCTTTTGCCGCTGCTCGACGGCCAGGCGCAGCTTGGTGGTCGGGCCACCGCGCGAGCGCCCGAGGCCATGGTCCAGCCGGGGGCGCGCCGGACGGCTCGGGTTCCCCTGGCCCGGCAGCACCTGACCGGTCACCCCCGGCGCCCGCCCGGCGAACTTCTTGGACGGCGTCGTCCCGTGGACGTCCCCGACCGCCGCCCGCACCGGAGGCCCGCGCGTGCGCAGGCCCCGGGAGCCGTTGTCATCGGGCCTGTTGTCAGTGGCCCGCGGCATGATGCGGGAAAGGTGACGGCCCGTCCGGCAGAGGGGCCGGGGGCCGTCGGCGGCGAAGGGGAGGGGTGCGGTGCGCAGGCCGGTCACGGGGGAAGTGCACGTCCACTACGGCCAGATCTACGTCGAGAGCGATCCGGACGACCCCACCCCGGACCTCTCGGAGGCGTGCGCGGGCCAGAGCGGGGGGCTGTGCGGGGCGGCGGTCCCGGGTGCCCTCTGGCTGAACACCGGACTGCACACGGGCAACGTCGGCTTCACCGTGGAGGTCCACGACGAAGCCCCCGTGCTGGACCCGGTCTGGGAGGACGTGGTGGAGGTGTCCTTCCGCCCGCTGTCGGAGCGCACCGGTCTGGTGCAGTGGGCGGGCGAGGCCGCGTGGGACCTGGGCCTCGCCCGGACCGACTACCGGGTGCGGTACTGCGCCCGGGGGATGGACGAGGGACGGGAGCTCGACACCAGAGTGGCCGGGGAACCGCAGGCGGACAGCTACCTCCTGCAGTTCTGGCCCGCGCCGCCCCGCCCGGACCGGGTGATCCGCCAGACCTCACGGAACGCCGCCTACTGGCACGGCTACGCGCGCGGCCTTCCGCCACCACCCACGCCCGAGCAGCGCGCCGAGACCGAACGCCTGGCCCGCCGGGCGGAGGAACGGGCCGCGGAGGAGCGGCGACTGCACCACGAGAAGTGGCAGTGGGGCGGACGGCTGCCGAGCGAGGGCCTGCGCGGTGTCCGGGGGAGCAACGTCCTCGGCCTGCTCCGCTTCGACAGCGACCTGGTGCACGCCCTCGACGCCGCCGGACCCGGCGTCCAGCGTGCGGTGGCGCTGCTGGCCGCCCGGCGGGCCTGCGAGGCCGCGGGCCTGACCGACGTGCCGTGGGTGACCGAGGCGCTCACCGCGTTGACGCAGGAGCGTCCGCTGCCGCCGCCGTTCGACGACGCGGCCCGGATGTGGGAGATCCTGCGCTCCGACCCGCGCGTACCGGACCGGTCGGTGCGCGAGGCGATACCTCCGCAGCGCCCGCCGTACCGACCACCGGCCCCTCCGGCGGCGACGGCAGGGGTGAAGTGGGTCCCGGCCGCGAAGCCGGGGGACGACGCACCCAGGCGTCCGGGCCTCGGCCGGGCACTGGGCGCGTTCGTGCCGACGGCGCCCGCCGACCGGAGCGCACCACCGGCCGCGGACGTGGGACACGGTGCCGTAGTGGCGGTGCACGCTTCCGGCACCCCGCGCGAACCCTCGCGGATCTCACAGCCGCACTTCGCCCTTCCCGCCGTACTCGCCGCAGCCGAGCCCGCCCCGCTCAAGGCGGCACTGGACGCGGTGTGGCACGCGGTGGGCACGTACGGCGAGCACTACCCGGAGCTGCTGGAGGAGATCAGGTCGGTGTGCGCCGGGAAGGCGGGGGCGGGGGAGTAGGCGGACCTCCCCGCTGGAGTCCTACGCGCGCCCGCCGGCCCGGCACGGACGCGAGGACGAGGCGATCCGGCTGCTGAGCGCCGGCACCGAGGACCCGTCCCTGGCCAGGACTCCGGTCGACATCTGCGGGGACGCGGGCCGGGACGGGGCGATCGCCGCGCTGCTGGCCGCCCGGGCACCGGCCCGGCACCGGTGTGACGCCCCGTGGTGCTGCCGCGGCCTCGGCCCCGACACGGTGATCGGGCCGCTCGTCACGATCCGCGGACGCCGGGGCCGCGTCGACGCACCGCGCGCGTACGCGGCGTCCGAGTGCCCCGGTCACGCCGCTCGGCGCCCGGCCGAGGTGCACACCACGGACGCGCGATCAGTGCGGAGCCTGCCGCAGGGCCCGCGCGAGCTGCTGGCGGGAGTGCACACCGGTCTTCTGGAGCGCCCGCGCGACATGCTGCTCCACGGTGCGCGGGGACAGGTGCAGCGTCGTGGCGATCTCCCGGTTGGACATGCCCGCCGCGGCGAGTTCCGCCACCTCCTCCTCGCGCGGCGACAGCGCGTCGCCGTATCCGGGGCGGCCGGGCGGCCGGCGTTCCGCCACCGGCTGGTGACGGCGCAGCTCGGCGCGGGTGCGGGCGGCGTCCCAGGTCGCGCCGAGGGCGTCGAACACCGCGGCGCAGTCGGCGAGGGCGGCGACGGCGGTCCCGTCGCCCTCCTCCAGGGCGAGGACGCAGCGGGCGGCGCCCGCCGCGGTGAGGGCCGCGTGGTAGGGCCGGGGCAGCGCCCGGTAGGCGGCGGCGCTCCGCCCGTAGTGGGCGACGGCCTCCGCCGTCCTCCCGGTGTGCTCGGCGAGGACCCCGCGCGTCCAGGCGAGGGCCGCGTCCGCCGACGGTGCGTCGCGGCCGTCCAGACCGGCGGCGAACTCCTCCGTCATCGCGTCCGCGATGAGCGTCTCCCCGGCCCGCAGCGTCGCCTCCACCGCCCAGGGGGCCGGCTCGGCGGCCCAGGCCCAGATCCCCTTGGCCCGCAACCGCTTCCACGCGGCGGCGGCCTCGTCCGCCGCGCCGGTGAGGTCGTCGTGGGCGAGGGCGAGCCGGATCAGCGCACCGGACACGGTCGCCGAGATCGGTACCGGCCCGGTGTCCAGGCCGGCCGCGTCGGGTCCGGTCAGACGGTCGAGGGCGTCGGCCCATTCGCCGCGGGCGAGGGCGAGCAGACCGAGGACCATCCGGGCGTCCGAGGCGAGGTAGGGCATGTCGCCGGACTCCTCGACGAAGGCCCGGCACCGCTGTGCGAGCCCGGACCAGCGGCCGGTCGCCCAGTCGAGGACCAGCGCGCAGCCGTGGCCGGTCTGCTCGGCGTACGCGGCACCGCTGCGCGCGGCCAGCTCGACCCCCTCGGCGAGCAGGGCGCGCGACTTCTCGTAGTGGCCGAGCCACACCACCGCGTCCGCCGCGTTGCACAACCCCCGGGAGGTCTGCTGGCGGCAGCCGACGAGATCGCTGTCGCGGGGCAGGCGCTCGATGAGCGGCCAGGCCGCCGGGTCGCCGCCGTTGAGCAGCACACTGACCCGGTTCGCGGCCACGGCCGTCCGCACCACGGGGTCGCCCGACTCCTCGGCGACCGCCACGGCCCGCTCGATCCAGGAGACGTTCTCGGCGAACGACGCGTCCGGTCCGTACGGCATCGCCAGCGCCGACATCGCCCGGGCCAGCGGCGCCGGCTCGCCGGCCAGGTCGTCGACCGCGCGGGCGAGTTCGTCCCGCCCCTCCATGACCTCGCCCACCTGGTTGCACAGCAGCAGCCCGAGGTCCAGACGGATCTCACCGCGCACGGCCGGGGCGAGTCCGGGGTCGGCCACGATGTGCCGGAGGACCTTCAGCGTCTCGTCGGAGCGCAGCCCCACCACGGCGCAGCGGGCCAGCAGCCGGGCCAGCCGGGAGCGGGCCGGCTCGGGCACCGGCCCGGTGGCGAGGGCCGATTCCAGCAGGTCCACCGCGCGCTGCTGCGCGCCGGCCTCCTCGAGCCGCCCGGCCGCGCGCTCGACGGCGTGCAGCCAGCCCCGCGCGTCACCGCAGGCG